>JACCUS010000113.1 GCA_013811715.1 Nocardioidaceae bacterium | reverse complement strand
TCATCGCGGCGCGGGATGCTGATCGCAGGTGAGTGCACCTCGGGCGTCACTGGTCGTGGACGCGTCGGCCGTGGTAGCCCTGCTCACGGCCGAGGCATCGGTGGGCGACTGGGTGGCCGACATGTTTCGTGGCTGCCTGCTGGCGGCCCCAGAACTGATGCCGTTCGAGGTGAGCAACATTCTGCGTCGCCAGGAGCAGGCGCGGCTGCTCGACGGCACAGCCGCTCTCCTGGCACATCACGATCTGCTCGATCTCACTGTCCAGCACTGGCCGTATCTCGCGGTTGCCGGCCGCGTTTGGGAGCTCCGACCGAATCTGACGGCGTACGACGCGTCGTATGTAGCGCTGGCCGAACTTATCGGTGCGCCGCTCGTAACCCTCGACATGAGCCTGCGCCGGGCATCCAGCGTGTCCTGCGAGATCCGCACGCCGCCCGAGGGCCCAGACACCACACAGGAGCCGTTCGCGCCCCCCGCAGCACCCGACCGAGGGCCATAACCGCGCACAGGAACGGTTGCGGCCCTATAAGCAACGATCCGCCGGCCGACCCCCTGAACTCACGGGGCACAATCACCCGCATGGCTTGGATTCAAGACGTTGTGGTCGACTGCCGACATCCCGCGGAGGTTGCCCGCTTCTGGGCGGCGGTGCTCGACGACTACGCGGTCGCCCCGTACGACAGGGCGGAACTCGAGCGACTCCGCGGCCAAGGGATCGACGACCCAGAAGACGATCCGACGGTCCTCGTCGAAGCACCCCCCGGTGTCACGCCGCGTTTCTTCTTCCAGCTGGTTCCGGAGCCGAAGACCGTGAAGAACCGAGTCCACCTCGACCTGCGGTGCAATGACGTGGCCGTCGAGGTCGAGCGGCTCGTCGAGCTGGGGGCTCGCGCCGTCGCGGACCATTCGGATTTCGTGGTGCTCGCCGACCCGGAGGGCAACGAGTTCTGCCTGCTTCGCTAGTGCGTGAGACGCACCGGAACCCGAGCAGGCGCGCCGCCTACGTCTGGTCCGTGGCAAGGTGGTGCTCGCGGTTGGAGTGAGCGGATGGAGGCGAGGCTCCGGCTCCCGACGATGGTGGCGGCGCTGTCGGCGGCGCGGCGGACGGCGAGATCTCCGAGCTGTCGGTGAGCCTACGGTTCGGCTGCGTGGCACCCCCGAAGGAGACACCTGCCACGTCGACGTACTCGACCGATGGGGCTAGTTCTAGTGCCCCCGGCAAACGCCCCAGAACGACGCGCACCCCGACGCTCGCATTTCGCAACGATGCCCAGCACCGGCTCGGCTTCGGGACCCCCGTCGTTCTACCCCCGCGGCTCGGCGAGGAGACGATGGCCGTGCTACGAGCGCGGGGACACGACGTCGTGGTGGAGGATCCGTGGTCGCTGGGGCGGCTCAGCGCGGTACGCCGAGACCGCGACGGCCTGCTCCGCGCTGCTGCCAACCCGCGCGGCATGCAGGGCTACGCCGTCGGGCGGTGACTCTCATCACCGGCCGTGGGCTCGCCCCGTGTGCTGCGGCTCGTGAGGTAGGCACCGACCAGGACCAGCGCCGTACCGCCAATGGCGATGACGGCGACCGTCTCGTCGAGCAGCACGACGCCGAGCAGGATCGCGATGACCGGGATGAAGTACACCGTGATCGACCCCCGGGCCGCCCCGACCCTGCCGACGAGCGTGGTGAAGGCGGCGAAGGCCAAGCCGGTGCTGAACACTCCGAGCGCCACCAGCGCCAGCAGGCTCGGCCAGGCGAACGACGAACCTGCGGCGCCGACGAGTCCGGCGGGGGCAGCCACCACCACGGAGACCAGCTGCGCTCGCCAGATCACGGGCAGCGCCCCGTTACGCTCCTCCAGCGGTACGGCGAGGTTGAACGCCACGCCGTACAGCAGCGTCGCCGACAAAACGAGGCCCACGCCGAGCCCGGTGCCCGCAGCGCCTTGCCCTTGTGGCCAGTTGATGGCCAGCACCCCTGCAAACCCGATGAACAGCCCGGTGAGCAGCTTGCCGGTGGGCAGCCGACGAGACCACACCGCCGCGATGACGGCGGTGAACAGCGGCGCTGCGCCGTTGATCATCCCCGCCAAGGACGAGTCGATCGACTGCTGCGCAAACGCGAACAGCGTGAAGGGTGCCACCATCCAGACGAGCCCGAGCAGTCCCACCCCCCACCAGTCGGCCTGACGGATGCCGTGGCGAGCTGCCGGGATGCAGGCCAGCGTGGCAGCCCCGAAGAGGATCCGCAGCCAGGCGACGGCGGTCGGCTGCAGATGGTCGAGTCCGATGTCGATCAGCCAGAAGGAGGAGCCCCACATCAACGCGACTGCGGTGAGGAGGGCCCAGTCTCGAGAGGCGAACGCCTCGCTGCGGGTCCTTGCCGGTGCGGACACGGATTCCTCCAACGATCGGTGCAGCGTCAAGCCGTGAGAGTAGACGAGCAGGGCGGCTGGCTAGGCGTCGAGTTGCAGCTCGGCGGGCTCTGCGACCGTGTCGACGAGTGCTCCGTTGCGCAGCACGGTGATCTCGGTGCGACGCCCGATCGCCTCCTCGAAGAGCAGCCGCTGCAGCGACTGGGCGTCGCCGAGAGGCGTGCCGTCGACCGCCAGCACGAGGTCGCCGGCCCGGAGCCCGCTGTGCTCGGCTGGGCTGCCACCGATGACCTCGACGATCCGCAACGCGGTCCGCTGCCCGGTTCGTTCTGACCACCCTGCTGGCAGAGGTGCCGGCGATGACACGAGCCCGAGGTAGGCGCGTCGTACCCGGCCGTCATGCAGGAGCGAGTAGATGATCTGCTGCGTGGTCGCGTTGATCGGCACCGCGAGCCCGAGCCCGAAGCCTGCCACTGCCGTGTTGATCCCGACGACGCGCCCTTGCGCATTGGCCAGCGCGCCGCCGGAGCTGCCAGGGTTGAGCGCGGCGTCTGTCTGGATGACGTCCTCGATGATCCGGGCCGCGGTGCGGGTCCGGACGGGGAGAGCCCGCCCAACAGCGCTGACAACGCCGGCGGTGACGCTTCCGGAGAGCCCCATCGGGTTGCCAACGGCAACGACCAGGGTGCCGACCTGGAGCCGATCGGCGTTTCCGTAGTCGGGCGGCCCGGGCACGGAGGCGTGGCTGCGCACCACGGCCAGGTCGGACAGTGGGTCACGGCCGACGACCTCGATGCGCGCCGTCGTGCCGTCAACGAACTCGGCCTGCCCAGAGGTTGCGTCGCCCACGACGTGCGCGTTGGTCAGCAGGTGCCCTTCACCGGTCAGCACGACGGCCGAGCCAGCGGACTCCCCACCCCGGCCCGACCCGGGCCGGCGGAATCGCAGCGCGGCCACGAGGGGGGTGAGGCGGGTGGCGACACCCGTGACGATCCGGGAGTAAGAGTCGAGTGCATCGTTCTCGACGGAGTCCATGAGCCCTCCAATTGATTACGTCGTTACACCCGCAACAACCAGAGGTCCGCAAAGATGCCCACGGCCCGCAGCCCAAGACGGGCTCACGCGGAGTTCGACCAGGCTCAAGGAGATGGGACCGGCCGGCGGTGGCGGTCGGCGTAGTGGGTGGCGAGCAGGTCCCCGCCCCAGTCGCCTCGCAAGTCACGCCAAACCGAGTGGATGTGGTTGGCATCGTCTTGGGTGTTGTCGTACTCGATCAGGAACGTCGGACCGCTCACGCAGTAGTAGTGCCCGAGCCCGCGGCGATCAGGGCCCGCCCAGCCGAACCGCATCCTCTCCAACCCAGCCTCGACCGCCCGTTGCCAGCAGGCGTTCGCGTGTTCCAGCGGGGCGCGGTCGAAGTAGCACCGAACCAGGTGTTGCAGGAGAGCGCGTTGCTCGTCCGTCATCTGGGCGTGGGGCAGCCCTGTTGGCAGCGCTCGCGGGTCAGCAACCGGGTCGAACCGGGTGAGTATGTCGTGGGGGGCGACTTCGCTGGTAACGGCCGTGAGTCGCTGTTCCGTGTCGAGCCCAGCCAACAACGCCCGCGCCAGATCCTCCTCGGCTGCCAACGTCCGCAAGCCAACGTGTTGCCCGCGTGGCACCACGGCCGGTTCTGCCCCCAAGAAGTTCGGGGTCACCGCCAGCTGGTCGACAACCACGGTCACGTGGACGGCCAGATGGTGGCCGTTGACCCGCCACGCCCACGGTTCGTCGCGGGAGACGTCGCCCAGGATGCGCACCCAGTACGGGTCGTCACCAGGCGCGACAGACTGGCCGGTGAGCTGTCGGCGCACTCTCTCCAGCTCGATGATGCCCCGGGCGGTCTGGGCGCCCCCGGCGCTGCAGCCGGCGTCGAGCAGCTCCAACGCCAACACCCGCTGCGCTGTGGTCATCTCGGCCAGGCTGAGGCCCGGTCGCGGACCCGGCAGGTATGTCCACTTCTGCTGGTCGGCCACTTCGAACGGGGCAGACGCCGACGTCTTCTGCGCTGCGTCGAGCGAGGCCAACAATGCAGCGGCTGCCTCGCGCATCAGCCGGACGGCGTCTCGCGTTCGCGCCTCGTCGATCATCACGTCTCCATCGTCGGCAGTCGTGCCGGTGGGCCG
>JACCUS010000111.1 GCA_013811715.1 Nocardioidaceae bacterium | reverse complement strand
GCTTCGGGTGTGACGAGTCGGAGGCTCCCGCGCGTGTAGTTGATCGCGCGCTCGAGGAGCGCGACCCCGCCGACCGACTGCGCCGATCCGCGTGCTTCGGTCACGGTTGTCCGGTCAGCTCGGCGGGTGCTCGGCGGGGAGGGTGTCTGGGAGGCCGAACGTCCGGAACAGCCGCAGGTCGAAGAAGCTCCCGACGTGTGCGACACCCGCAGCCGTCACGTCGAGCGCGTGCAGCTGGAAGGCGCGGTGGACGCCGTCGTCGCCGCGCATGTAGAGCCCGAACGCGGGCTGGCCGTTGGCCTCGGTCGCGACGAGCCGCATGTCGCCTGGAGCCTTGGCCGGGCAAGCCGTGGCGATGAGACGGCCGATGTTCTCAGCTCCTTGGTACCAGCCCGTGTACGGCGGCATCTCCCAGACCGCGTCCTTGGTGAACAGCTCAACTATCGCGGCGACGTCGTAGCTCTCGAACGCCTCGACGTACCTGTCGAGCAGCTCACGCTGGTCTGCACTGGTCGGTTCGACGACCTGGTCTTCGGCCGGGGCGACCTGGTCGAGCTGGGCGTGAGCACGCTGAAGCGCGCTGTTGACGGCAGCGGCGCTCATGTCGAGCATCTCGGCGACCTCGGCGGCCCGCCACTTCAGCACGTCGCGCAGGATCAAGACGGCGCGCTGCCGGGGAGGCAGGTGCTGCAACGCGGCGATGAAGGCGAGCCGGATGCTCTCCCGGGAGGCGACGATGGTGGCGGGATCGGTCGACTCGGCGCTGACCATCGCATCGGGGACCGGCTCGAGCCACGGCACCTCCGGCTGCTGGACCAGGGCGCCTTCGGGGTCGGAGCTCGGCGCCCCGAGGCCGGTGGGCATCGGTCGCTTGCGCTTGCCGTCAAGCGCGGTCAGGCAGGCGTTGGTCGCGATCCGGTACAGCCAGGTGCGCATCGACGAGCGCCCCTCGAACTTGCCGTAGGACCGCCAGGCACGCAGATAGGTCTCCTGGACCAGGTCTTCCGCGTCGTGAACCGAGCCGAGCATGCGGTAGCAGTGCGCGAGCAGCTCCGGCCGGTACTGGTCGTTGAGTCCGTCGAAATCCGTCTTGGTGGAATCTGCCGCCATCACCACGTTTTCCGCCTCCTCCGGGGTCTACGGGCCGACTGTATGCGACCGCAGGCCCCGGCCTCACCCGTATACCTGTGCAGACCATGCCCGGGACCGAAAGTCACCGGTCGTCCGCGATGAGTTTGCGAAGTGGTGCACCACCGGCCCCACGGATTCGGTGGATGTCTTCGCCCGATGGCGGCATCCCGGTGATCGGAGCGACGCGGCGCAAGACGACATGATCGCACCGGCATGGCGGGCTCGGCCGTCAGCCGGGACAATGGCAGTCATGATCGGACGCCTGCACCACGTGGTCATCGACTGCCCTGACCCCCACGGACTGGCCGCCTTCTATTCGGAGCTGATCGGGCTGCCCGTGACCTACCGAAGCGACGACTGGGTCGTGATCGCGGAGAACGACTCCACATCCGGGCTCGCCTTCCAGCTCGCGAACGACCACCGTCCACCGCGGTGGCCAGACCCCGACCATCCGCAGCAGTACCACCTGGACGTCATGGTCGACGACATCGACGCCTCGACGTCGGCGGTCCTAAGCCTGGGGGCGAAGCGGCTGGCTGGCAAGGGCAGTGGTTCCCACGTGTACGCCGACCCGGCCGGCCACCCCTTTTGTCTGATCCCTCGCCCCGGCTGGGCCACGCCGATCCACAGCACATAAGCCAGCGGTCTCAGTCTCCAACGGTACGACGGAAGAACGCGGCCGTGCCCACTGCCAAGGCGACGGCTGCTGCCCCAACACCGATCAGCCACGGGTCCACGGCATGACCGGACTCGTCTCCACCGGAGGTGGGCTCCACCACCGGGGACTGCGGGCGTGGTGGGTCGGCGTCCCGCGGCGGCCCAAGCATGCCGCTCAACTCGTTGAGGATCTTGCCGTCGGGTCTCCGCGGGAAGCTGCAGACGCCAGCCTTCCACTCAGAGCCGGCTCCCGCCGCGAAGAAGACCAGCCGCCTTCCGGCCGGGAGGCCGAAGTTGCACGAGTTCCCCTCGCCGCCCGGCCCCTCCTGACCCGTGTTGACTGTCACTGTGGCAGAGGGGTCGCCCTTGTACACGGCCGCCACCTCGACGTAGCGGGTCACCCGTAGACCGTCGACCAGCTCTCGCGTCGTACCGACGAACACCCCCTCGGCGGTCCGAGCGTCATGCGCCAGGCTCATCGTCGGGCATGAGCACGCGTGCGCCGGTGACGCGACACCCAGGATCGTGCTCGCCGCGACGATTGCTGTCCCGACAGCCTGAGCCGAAGCGCGTTCGATGTCCATTGGAGTCCTTGCTCGTGCGGTGCATTTCCCTTATGACGGCTCCTCTTATGACGGCGGCAAGCGGCGATCGGTTCCCCTCCGGAAGCGACCAGTTCATCGACGTGTTGGGGGCCAACGGGTGTCTGACGTCCGTTCTTTGCCGGGACCGCGGCGCAACGAGCGCCACAGCGTCGGCTTGTGGCGGCTCCTGGACGGTGCCGCGTGACCTCCACCGCACTCGCTCGTTGGGCACACATGACCCCCACGACCCGGAGGATCTCCATGTCTGCAACACATCGACCCACCCGCCTGCGAGCATTAGCGATCGGGGTGGTCGCCTTGGCCCTGCCCGTGCTCACGCTCGCGACCCCCACCGCGACGGCGACCGTCAGCAGCGGTTGGGCCAGCCCCGAACAGGAGTCGACCGTTCGCATCGTCGACGACCGCTACCTGGTCACCCTGGCCGGCACGCAAGGCGCCGACGGCTTCGATGTCGACGGCACCACGGCCGCCGTGCGGACGCTGATCACCTCAGCCGGCGGCACCGTCGCCGGTGACCTGTCGGACCAGATCGGCGTCCTCTTCGTGCACTCGGCCAGCTCCGGCTTCATGAGCGCACTCGAGGCGTCACCCCTCGTCGACTCCGTCGGCCACGACTTCGGTGTGAAGGTGTACGCCGGTGATGCGCCCGACCCGTCGAACGACCCGCTCGAGCCCATGCAGTGGGACATGCAGCAGATCCGCACCGAGCAGGCCCACGAGACGCAGGCCGGCATCCCCGCCGTGGACGTCGGCGTGCTCGACAGCGGCATCGACGGCCGCCACATCGACTTCACCAAGAACGGCGTCTCCAACGTCGACTGTGCCCGTGGCCGCGACTCGCTCGCCGTGCTGCCGCCGGGAGTCGCGGTGGGCACGCCCGACCCGTGCGTTGACAACCAGTTCCACGGCACTCATGTCGCCGGCACCATCGGCGCCCGCGCGAACGGGACCGGCATCGTCGGCGTAGCGCCGAACGTCACGCTGGTGCCGGTCAAGGTCTGCGACACGACTGGATACTGCTACGCGAGCCCGGTGGTCGACGGGATCACCTACGCCGGCGACGAGCAGTTCGACGTCATCAACATGAGCTTCTTCGTCGACGACAACGAGTTCCAGGAGTCCACCGAGTTCAAGTGCAACTCCGACCCGACCCAGCGCACGTTCCGGCAGGCGGTCGAGCGCGCGATGTCCTATGCCCGCAACCAAGGCGTCACGCCGGTTGCCGCTTTGGGTAACTCCGACCAGGACCTCGCCCACCCGGTCGACGACGAGGGGCAGCCGATCAGCAACGAGTGCGAGGTCGTCCCGGCCGAGACGCAGGGAGTCATCGGCACCATGTCGCTCGGCCGCGCCAGCGAGAAGGCCCGCTACTCCAACTACGGCAGCGGCATGACCGACGTCGCGGCACCCGGCGGCAACGGCAGTACCGGCGACTGCACCAGGACGGTGCTGTCGACTGCCCCAGGTGGCACGTACATCTGCATCCAGGGCACGTCGATGGCCTCCCCGCACGCCGCCGGGGTCGCCGCCCTGATCGTCAGCCAGTTCGGTCGACTCGGCCCCGACGGCGACGTGAAGCTCTCACCGCAGAAGGTGGAGAGCCTCCTGCAGGGCACCGCCGTCGACATCGGCCTACCGGGGTACGACGAGTGCTTCGGAAACGGCCGGATCGATGCGCTTCGCGCGGTCACCGGGGACACGTCCAGGACAACCGATCCGAGCGCGCCGAACTGCCCGGAGTACCAGGAGTAGGCCGGGCTAGATCGTCCCGACGCGGCGCGCACTGCGAGTAACGTGTTGCCTGCCGGGGAGCTTCGGCAGACGGGAGGGGTCAGCGCCGTGGTGGACAGCGGCTCCGCTTTGGTGGATCGATTCGAGACATCGCTTGCTCCCGACCCGGTGAGTGCCGGCGTCGCCCGGCGGTTCGTTCGCGACCACCTTGACGAGAACCGGGTCGTCGACGGTTGGGTGGACACCGCTGAGCTCCTGGTGAGCGAGCTTGTCACGAACGCCTTGATGCATGCCGGGACGGGCATCGGGCTCGCCGTCAGTGTCTTCGTCGGTGCGGTGCGGGTCGAGGTCGCGGACGGCAACCCGGCCCATCCCGTACGCCGCCCCGCCCACGAGACCGCCACTACCGGGCGGGGGCTTGAGTTTGTCGAGCTGTTCTCGGACAACTTCGGTGTCATCGACTCTCCGAGCGGCAAGGTGTCGTGGTTCGGTCTCGGACCCGCCCCCGCCCTCGTGGCTGCGACGGGCCCGAGCCGCCAAAGCGTGACAGAGGATTACCCCATCGTCCTCATGGGAGTGCCGCTCGCGCTCTTCAGCGTCTGGCAGCAACATGCGTCAGCTGCTGTCCGGGAGTGCATGCTCATGAGTTTTTCTCAAGAGCCACACTCGATGCAGGCAACGGTTGTGGCTCGGGCGAACGACGCCATCGGCGCGCTCTCGCGAGCCAAACCGGCTTTCGAGTTCGACGAACCGTCGAGTCGAGAGCACGCCGACCTTCTCCTTGTCGCGGCTGGTGGCTTGGCATCGCAGTTCGCCGACTTGAAAAGGGTGCTGGGCGAGACCGTGTCGCTGGCTCGCCACGGCACCGTGTTGGTGCCGCCCGCACCGCCGGAGATCATCCGTTTTCGAGACTGGGTCTGCGATGAAGTGACTCGACAAAGCGACGGTGCTGCGCCTGTCCCATGGCCGGAGGACACGCCTGCCACGGAGATCTCCATCGATGTGCATCTCATGCAGTGGGATGTCGCTGATATCGCGGGGTCTTCAGAGGCGCTGATTGCCGCAGACGACTCGAACCGGATACTTGCCGTCTCAGACTCGGCAGGAGAGCTGCTCGGTTGGGAGCCGCGAGAACTGGTGGGCAGGCGCATCATCACGATCATTCCCGAGCGCCTGCACGAGTCGCACATCATAGGATTCCTGCGGTTCCTCCTGACGGGCCAGCCGGTCATGATCGGCTCGCCCGTGACCGTGCCCGCTCGTCGAGCCGACGGCACGGAGATCTCCATCGAACTCTCGATCAAGGTTCTCCCGCGGGCTGGCGGCCGGACCGCGTTCATCGCCGCGCTCAGCCCGCCGCCTTGATCTGTCTGGTAAGGACAGCGGGCTGACTGATATTCCGTCGACACCCGGCTGTGCCTCTGGTTGGCTGCGGGTCGTGAGCGGGAGAGCGACAGATCGACCCAACAACGACAGCCCGACCGAGTTCCGGGAACTCAACGAGCTGCTGAGCGAGTTCGTCGCACGGGCGAGCCACATCCTTGGCACCAACTTTGTGGGCGCGTACCTCCAGGGCTCGTTCGCCGTCGGCGATGGCGACCAGCACAGCGACGTCGACTTCCTCATCCCCATCCGCGGCCCCGTCACGGCCGAGCAGGAGACGGCGCTTCGCGCTATGCATGCGGAGTTCCCGGCACGCGACCTCATCTGGGCTCAACACCTCGAAGGCTCCTACCCGCAGCACGACGAGCTGCGCACCCTCGCTGCCGTCGGCAAGCCCTGGCTGTACGTCGACAACGGCGCCGACGAGATGGAGCGGTCGACCCACTGCAACACCGCGGTCGCCCGCTGGTCACTGCGCGAGTGCGGCGTCGTACTCGCCGGCCCCGACCCCAAGACCCTCGTCGACCAGGTGACCGCGGCCGATCTTCGGGCACAGGTGCTGGTGGACGCCGAGCGGTTCATGCCGCTCCTGGCGGGCT
>JACCUS010000104.1 GCA_013811715.1 Nocardioidaceae bacterium | reverse complement strand
GCCGCCCGCGCGAGCAGGCGCCTTCCGTCCGGTTGACTCGACGCGGCCGGTTGGCGCTGGTGGTCGCGATGCTCGCACTGTTGGGCGCGGCCTTCGTGCTGGTTGGCGGCGCGGCCGATTCGACGGGTACTACGCACCACGCGGCCGCCGAGACCGTGGTCGTCGCGTCTGGTCAGACCTTGTGGGACATCGCCGGCACGGTAGCGCCCGGGGAGGATCGCCAAGACGTGATCGCCGAGATCGTCCGGCTCAACTCGCTGCCCGACGCTGGCGCTATCCGGGTCGGTCAACCGCTTTATGTCCCCGAGTACTGAGCTGCTCTAGCGACGGGTGAGCGCCGACTCCACGTCGGAGGCGAGCTGCCTGGCGGCCTGGCGGGAGTCCCGGTCGCGGACGACAGTCTCGAACACCGTCGCCACCACGGCGCCGTACGCGAGGTGGGGCACGACGTCGCTGGCCCAGTCCTTGGCGGCCCACGTGGTGGGGTCGCTGACGCCGAGAACCGCCATCGGCACATTCGATCCCGCCATCGCCGCGGCCGAGGCGAGGAGGCCGCCGAGCCAGGTGGGCGGCCGGAGGCCGACGACGTCGAGGAGCCCGTACGCCGCCCCGATGCCGACTCCGGTGACGATGCCCGACATCGCGCCGAGGGCCGAGAGCCGGTTGTCCCGGTCCTCGCCTTCGCCGGGGACGTTCACGTCGGCCGACTTCGCCAGCCCTTCCACCACCTGTTGTGGTGTGCTGCTGGCCGGGCGGGCACTCCAGACCATGTCGGCGTAGGTGACCGCGTTCAAGGCGGTGGTCCCTGCGGCGCCGGCCGCGGCTCCGAGCAAGAGTCGTCTGAACATGTTGCTCCTTTACCCAATTATTGGAGGAGTAGCTGTGGTCACGGTCGACGCCCCTTGGCATGGCCTGCGACTGTGCCAGTTGACCGCCGCTCTGAGTCCCTGCGTGTCGTGCGGGTGTGGATCGGCGGCTGTCACCGTTGATGCGGCGAACTCCCGGGCGAGTTGGCGTGAGAAGTGAGGCAGCAGCCCGTTTGCGCGCGATCTCGCGCCAAACCGCCACGCCCCAGCTACCTGGCGGGCCCCTGCCCGATCAGCAGGCGGCTGGCCCTGCCGCACGATCCCACTGCCAGGACCTGACCCGATGAACTTACGACCGTGACGATCAGTCGTCGGCGACGAGGACTGAGGCGGCCTGCTTGACGGGGAGGTCGGTGGCGGTGCCGGGGATGGTGAGGGTGTCGGGGATGGCCTGCCAGTCGCCGCCGTCGACGCGGTACCGGGCGGTGTAGGTGACGTCGACGGACAGTGCCAGGGTCTGCTGCTCCTCGGTGGCGTGGACGTAGGTGTGGGTGACGTCGGTGGAGGGGTAGGGGCTGCCGGGTGTATCGGTCTGGGAGGTGCTGCCGTCGCCCCAGTGCCAGGTGTAGCCGGTCGGCCGGATGGCCACGTCGACGTCGTAGCTGATGATGTCGAGGCTGCGGTCGATCGGCTGGGTCACCGTGTAGAAGGTGGTGTCGAGGTTGACCAATGTGTACCCGGGTGCATGCACGGTGGCGGCTGGCACACCGACTCGTTCGACTGCCGAGAGCACGTGCTGCCAGGTCACTGCCCGACGTTGCTGATCAACCGGCCCCGCCTCGGCGGTGGCCCGACATTGAGAAGTGACATATCCCCAGTCATCCCCCACGCTCGCGCCCGAGGCGTTGGTCAGGCGCAGGGCAAACAGCCTCATGGAAAGCAGCCTTGGATCATTACAGGTGTGTGCCGACGCACAGTCGATTGTGGAGGATCCTTGCCGACCAGGCATAGCCGCTGGGCAAGCAGGAAGCCACAAATACTCGTAACTCGTGAGATCGTCCGAGCCCGCGATCGGTAACTGCTCATTCGCCTGAGGCATCGCCTTCCTATGGGTCGTCGACTCTCCACGCGCCTCTTCACTGCAATCGATGTCGACAGTTGTCGGCTCAGCGTGGGAGTCGCGACAAGGGTCGTCGAAGGCGGCCGCTTGAACTGGGGAAAGGCCGAGCAGCATGAAAGTCGCAATCGATATCGCACCGATGCGGCTCATGTACCCTCGATCTGAGTGATGACCCATCGCTGGCTCCTCCACTGGAGATAGAAGTCGAAGTGGTAGATTGCGGGGTCGATGCGTCTAGCCTCGGCTTTTCGCGTCTCCTTGAACTGCCCCTTGTTCACGCTTATGGCGACATTGATGATTGGTGCGTTAGCAGGCTCCAGGGGAACCACCAGAACGGCGGTGGGATGCCAGTCGGCTCCTCGCTTGAACCCACCTTCACTAATGACTGACTCAACTCCGTTGGCAGCTGCCTGACATGCATCGCAAGTCTTGCTGCCCGTTGATCTCAAGGCTTCCGTGGCACCGGTCGCCCATGAGTAGTTGATGAGTTCGGTGTAGTAGCGGACGAAGGCTTTCGCGCCGGCACGGGACTTCTCCTTGGCCACGGCGGGCAGCACGGGCGCTTCCGGCTCGGTGGGGCTGGTGGTCGCCGACGTGGCGGTGGCGGTCGTCTCGGGCGGGGTGGTGGC
>JACCUS010000095.1 GCA_013811715.1 Nocardioidaceae bacterium | reverse complement strand
GTGTCAGTCGCCGTCGTAGAGGTGCTCGGTGAGTCCGGCCTGCCGTTCGTGGTAGTCCGCAGCGTCGGAGACCCACCATGCCGTGGTCGTGCGCAGCCCGGTGGGCTGGTCTGTCCCGTGTCAAGTTCTTGAGACAGATTCGGGGTCGGGAATGTTGGTGGTCGGGGTCTGTCGGTAGCGCTTGAGGGGCCTCGCCATGGCGATCGCTTCGTGCGGTCGGATCGAGTTGTAGATCGTTCGGAAGTCACGGACGTGGCGGGCGAGGTCGACGCCGTCGCCGATGTCGTGACGGTAGAGCCGTTCGTACTTGAGCGCCCCGAAGAACCGTTCGATCTGGCCGTTCGTCCACGGCGCCTTCTTGCGGGTCCGGATGTGACGCAGGTGGCGCTTCGAGGCGACCCAGGCGGCGAAGCGGCGGCTCTTGAAGCACGGGCCGTTGAGTTGTCAACCGGAGTCAAGGGCTTGCGCCAGGTTTCTTCGGGGGTTCATGCTGAGGCCGGAACGGGCGGTGCCTCGGAGCGCTCGGCGACTCCTTTCTTGGCCCGCTCGTTCCGTCGCGGGTGGCGGGGAACGTTGATCAGGGATCGACGCGCGGCTCGGGTGGCGGCAGGGATGGCGTAGCGGTCGGCGACGATGCTGCGACCTTCGGCTTCGGTGATGATGGTCCCGTCGACGTCGCGAAGTTGGTAGGCGTCACCGGCGCGTAGGCAGGCGGCGATGCGGGTGAGCAGGACGGTCGAGATGGTGCACAGGGCCGACGTGTGATGCTTGCCTTCGAGAGTCATGAGGCGGTGGTAGCGGGCGGCCAGGGTCGGGTCGATCTTGCGGGCGTGGTCGGCGGCGTTGAACAGGGCTTCGCGTAGGCAGGCGTCGCCGGCCTTGGTCGGCCCGCCGGCCTTGGCGGCGACACCGGAGTCGTTCTGGCGTGGCACCAGACCGGAGAACGATCGGACGGCGGCGAGGTTCTTGAAGCGTTTGGCGTCGCCGAGACGGCCGAGGATCTGGGGTGCGCCGACGACGCCGACGCCAGGCGCGGAGCGCACGATCCCGTCGGGATCGGCGACCGTGTAGAGCTCGCCGATGCGCTTGTCGATCGTATGGATCTCCGCGCACAAGCCGAGCGCCAAGCGGGCCTCGGCGGCGATGTCGGCGGCCAGGTCGTCGAAGGCGAACTCGTCGCCCCACAGGGTGATGCTGGTGGTGGCGGCGTCGAGGATCTCCGTGGCTCGCTCGGCGGCCCACGCACCGCGGCTGGAGCGGTGCAGGAACTCGGTGAGGCGGCGATGTCCAAGACGACGCACGGTGTGCGGGTTGGCGTAGCGGGCCAGGAACCGGAACGCGGTCAGGGACATGTCGGACCCCAACGCGCACGTCCAGGCCGGTCCCATCAGCTCGAGGAGACAGTCGAGGCGTTGCATCGAGGTGGTGCGCCGGTGAACCAGCCCGGAGCGGATCTTGACCGCCCGCTTGAGCGGATCACCGGGACCGATGGTCGTCTCGACGTGGAGGCCTTCGGGGTGCAGCAGCGGCAGTCGGGCCAGGATCTTGGAGTCGAGCCTGTCGCTCTTGGCGTGCTTGTTGTAGTAGTCGCGCAAGTCGGCGGACTGTTCGGGTGGCACGACGACCACCGTCGCCCCGTGACGACGGAACCACGCGGCCAGCGGAACCCAGGCGTTGCGGGTCGGCTCGATGATCACCATCACCTCTTCGGCGCCGGCGGGCAGCTTCGCCCACAGAGCATCAAGGTCAGCCGGATCGGTGCGGAACCGGTGTCCTGACCAGGCGAACACGCCTGTCTCATCGGCACACGACGCCTGGTGGGCGGCACGGCAAGCGACATCGATCCCAAGACGGACCTTCACGAGGCACTCTCCTTCAGTTCAGGCCCAGCAGGCCGGTTCGAGCCGGGGCATGCCACACCGATGGAGCGAACGGCGCCAGACATTCACGATCAGGGATCCGGCAGCCACGGGGCTGACCGGTCACCGGGTTCTCAACAGGGCGCGCACCTCCGGTGTGGCCCCGCTCGCGCTGCGATCAACAGGCAAGAGGTCGGCGGACCGCCCCGGTCGGACGACGAGCAGCGACAAGCGAGCACCGGTCTGATCGAACCTACGACCACCTCAGCGATGAAGGCCGATCAGCATCTCACCGAGCATGAATGTCGGTGACGATCGTCAGCGTGGCGATCTCGCCGGTGATCGGATCGGTCAGGTCCTGCACCCAGGTGACACCGAGGAGCACCTCGACCTCGACCAGGGCCGTCTCGAAGAAGGCGATCGCGTCGGTGGTCGTCTTGGTCACCGTGACGGTGCAGGCCAAGTCGACTTTGGCCCAGTAGTCGGCGACCCCGCCGAGGTTCCACACGCCCTGGGCGGCGGTCTCGAACTCGGAGAAGTCGGCCTGCCACAGCCGGTTGCGGCGTGTCGGCGGCGTGATGAACGCCTCCCGGCGTGCCCCGGAGAGCTGGCGGACCTCGCCGGTGTAACCCGTCGGCAGGCACAGCCCGTTGCGCTTGAGCGTCCGGTACATCGTCGAGTCGGTCACCGGACCGGGCTCGACGTCGTCGATGCCGACCCGCTTCAGCTCGGCCAGCTTGCGATGCCCCCAGGCGTCCCAGGTCGCGGCGAGCGCCTTGGCGTCGGCCTCCACGGCGTCTTGCGCCGGGGTCGGCCACGGTCCTTTCACCGATGAGCCGGCTGTCTTCCAGCGGTACCACGTCGGGCGGGGGATGCCAAGCTGGGCGCAGAACGCGACGACGGTCATGTCGGCCTCGACGCGGGCCGCGTTGAGCTCGTCGAAGCCGGGTAGAGCGCCCCCCCTTTCCGCCACAGACGCAGCTCCATGTGGGCTTCGCCCAGCGCCGCGGCGAGCTGTTCGCACTCAGCCGCCAGGTGCTGCTCCCGGGTCGTCGGCTTCGTCGGGCCGCCGGCGGCGACGGCCTGCTGGCCGCCGTCAAGGAACTGGTCGCGCCAGTTGGCGATCGACGTCTGCGATACCGCCTCCCGGCGGGCCGCCTCAGCGATCGTCATCTCGCCGCGCAACACGGCCAGCACGATGCGGACCTTGTCCTCCGCCGCTCTCGTCGGAGGTCGTGCCATCGGGGTTCTCCTTGTCGTCAGGCCCAACTTTGACCTGTCTCAGGAACCTTGACACGGGACACGTGTGCCCTGGCTGCGGCCTCCGATGAACGTGGAGTCCATCTCGACGGTCACGTCGTGGCCACCGAGGAGTTCGCGGTCGGGGCGCACCATCGCCCGGCGCAGCTTGTGCAGCCACGCCCACGC
>JACCUS010000093.1 GCA_013811715.1 Nocardioidaceae bacterium | reverse complement strand
CCAAGTACGAGAAGATGGCGGCCGAGATCGACCGGGCGCTCGACTTCATGAAGGCCATCGGCGCGGAGTCCGACGAGCTGCACCGCGTCGCGTTCCACAGCAGCCACGAGGCGCTCATCCTCGAGTATGAGCATGCGCTGACCCGGATCGACTCGCGGACGCAGAGACCGTACGACGTCAGCGGCCACTTCCTCTGGATCGGCGAGCGGACGCGTCAGCTCGACGGTGCGCACGTCGAGCTGTTGTCGAGGGTGGAGAACCCGATCGGCGTGAAGCTGGGGCCGACCACGACGTCCGACCAGGCGGTTGCGTACGCCGAGAAGCTCAACCCGCGCAACGAGCCGGGCCGGCTGACGTTCATCACCCGGATGGGGGCGGGCAAGATCCGCGACGTACTGCCAACGTTGGTGGACAAGGTGACCGCGGCCGGTATCCAGGTCGGCTGGGTGACGGATCCTATGCATGGCAACGGTTTCGAGACCTCGACCGGCTACAAGACCCGGCGCTTCGACGACGTGATCGACGAGGTCAGAGGCTTCTTCGAGGTGCACCACGCCCTCGGCACGTGGCCTGGTGGCATGCACGTCGAGCTGACCGGTGGCGACGTGACCGAGTGCATCGGTGGTGGCGAGGCGCTCGACGAGGCTGGGCTGCAGCACCGCTACGAGTCCGTGTGCGACCCGCGCCTCAACCGCACCCAGTCGCTCGAGCTCGCCTTTCTCGTCGCTGAGATGCTGCGGGCCAGCCGCGACTGACGCCCGACCACCCGACCACCTGCCACTTCGGATTTGCGATGTAAACAGTCTCGATGGATGGTTTACAGCGCAAACCTGCGGTGCAGACAGGGGGTTTGCGATGCAGGCCTCCGGCATTGAGGCGAGACGCGACTGGCTACCTCATGCACAGAGGTGACGCCACGGAGGCGATGATGACCTGATGATCGACCTGCGCAGCGACACCGTCACCAAGCCGACCGAGGGGATGCGAGCCGCGATGGCGGCTGGCGAGGTCGGCGACGACGTGTACGCCGAGGATCCGACGGTCCGCGAGCTCGAGGAACGGGTGGCGGAGCTGTTCGGCTTCGAGGCCGCCCTGTTCACCGTCACGGGGTCGCTGGCCAACCTGTTGGCCGTGCGCGCGCTCGTGGGAGTCGGCGAGGAGATCCTCTGCGAGTCGTCCGCGCACATCGCCCGGGCGGAGCTCGGGGCCCACGGGGCCATCACCGGGCTGACGATGCGCACCTGGACGCATCCGCTCGGGTATGCCGCCCTCGAAGCGGTCGAACGGCTGATCGCACCCGACATGGGGCCGTTCTTCGTCGCGACCAAGGCCGTGTCGGTGGAGAACACGCACAACTTCGCCGGCGGCCGTGTCCAGCCTGCAGCGGCCCTCGATGGGTTGCGCCTGCTCGCCGACCGCAGCAAGGTCTCGGTGCACCTTGACGGCGCCCGCATCTGGAACGCCCACATCGCCACGGGTCATGGGCTGAGCGAGCTGGCCGCGGTGGCCGACACCATGGGCGTATGCCTGTCGAAAGGGCTCGGCGCTCCCGTCGGGTCGTTGATGCTGGGCTCACCTGAGCAGGTGGCGGAGGCACGGGTGTGGCGTAAGCGTCTCGGGGGCGGCTGGCGGCAGGCCGGCATCCTCGCGGCCGCAGGGCTGTATGCCGTCGAGCACCACATCGAGCGGCTCGCCGACGATCACGCGCATGCCAAGCTCATCGCCGAGGTCGCCGGAGTCGACCCGGCCACCGTCGAGACGAACATCGTGGTGATCTCGACCGACGATGCTGCCGGCGTGGTCGCGCGGTGCCGGGAACAGGGGGTCCTGGTCGGAGCAGTGGGCGCGCGCGTCGTACGTGCGGTAACGCACCTCGACGTGTCGACCGAGGACGCCGACCGGGCCGCTTCGGCCATCGCGAAGGCACTGTGAAAACGGCGGGCGTCGTTCGGCGCCGTGTCGTGCGAGACGCCGGGCGGTGGCGGCCCAGGAGATCGCTCGCTGTGCGGGTGTTCGGCCGGCGATGTACGACGACCCGGCACGTCAGGGTGGGCGACCCGACGGTCAGACGATGGTGATCTGGAGAGTCGATCCGAGGGGCGCCATCGCGCCCGCGTCCGGGGTCTGACCGACCACGAAGCCGAGGCCGAAGTAGGGCTTGTACTCCTCCACCTCAACGTCGAACCCGGCCTCCGTCAGTGTCTGCCTGGCATCCTCGACCCCGAAGCTGTCGACGTTCGGCACCTCGACCAGGGGCGGCCCGAGACTGACCACAAGCGTGATGGCGTCACCGGACTGACCGGTGCCGTCGTCCGGCCGCTGGCCGATCACGATGCCGTTGGCGACGTCGTCGTCGTAGCGCCCGACGCGATCCACCTCGAACCCGGCGTCGATCAGCCTGGACTCGGCGTTGTCAGCAGGCTCGCCGGTGTAGTCGACGATCCGGATCGGCCTCGGACCCCGGCTGACCACCAGCTCCACCAGATCGTCGCGCTTGAGCTTCGTGCCGGCCGACGGCTGGAAGTCGATGACGTCGCCCTTCGCCACGACGTCGCTCCACCGACGCTCCGGATCCGCCGCAGCGAGGGCGTTGGCCTCGATCTCCTCGATCGCCGCGGCCTCTCCCAACCCGGCGAGCTCGGGAACCCTGTGACGCTCAGGACCCTTGGAGACGACGGCCTCCACCGTGCCGCCGTCGAGCACCCTGGTGCCCGGAGCCGGGTCGGTCGAGACCACATGACCCTGGGGCAGGGTCTCGGAGTACGCGGCGGCGCTGACGTCGAGTGACAGCCCGGAGTCGGCGAGCTCCTGCCGCGCGTCGTCCTGGCTCAGGGAGACGACGTCCGGGGTGTCGGAGTAGCGCCCCACCCCGTAGTACCAGCCTGCGGTCGCCGCTCCCGCCGCCAGCAGCAGCACCACGACCAGCGCGATCCACCCGCCCTTGTTGCGGCGGCGCGAACGAGCCGCTACATCGGGTGCCTCTCCAGGCGCTGCTGCGGAGGCGACCTCGCGGCCGGCAACGGCGGGCGACTCCACCGTGTCGTAGGCGCCGTCGCGCCGTCCGGTGGACAGGACCAGTGTGCGGTCATGTGTCGGCAGTACGAAGTCGGGTCCAGTGAAGCGGCTGGGTGGCGACGTACGTGCGGGGATGAAGTCGTCGTACGCCGCGAAGTCGAACA
>JACCUS010000090.1 GCA_013811715.1 Nocardioidaceae bacterium | reverse complement strand
CAATCCGCCAGTCGACGTTGCCGAACTTCCAATGGGCGGCGCCGGAGACTAGGGTCGTGCCGACCTCGGACAGGTGGACCGCAGCTGAGGCGGCCGCCGGTGCCACCCCTGCCGCGAGCAGCAAGCTGGACGAGGTGACGCCGTACGCCATGCCCAGCGAGCCGTCCACCAGCTGGGCGAAGAGGCCGACGAACGCCAACACGATGAGGTTGCGCATTGCTACTCCTTTTAGTCGATGTAGTTACTAGACTAAAGAGAGTTTCAGAGCGCGTCAACTCCTTCCTGTACGGCGTGTCACGCGGCCGCCGCTCGCCACCCGGCTGCTCCAATGACCCACCGCACCCGGCGGGTAGGCTGTGAGTATCTGCCGGACGGCAGGAAACGTGACCACCAGTCCCAACGGAGGTAACCCGCTAATGGGTATCGGCGACAAGATCAGGAACAAGGCACAAGAGCTGCAGGGCAAGGCCAAGCAGAAGCAGGGCGAGCACACCGGTGACGACAGCAAGCGCGCTGAGGGCTCGAGCGACCAGTCGAAGGCGAACCTCAAGCAGGCCGGCGAGAAGGCCAAGGACGCGTTCAAGAAGAAGTAACCCAGACAGACGCATGGCGCGGTTGCCCGACCACCTCACCATCGGTGAGCTCTCCCGAAGGTCAGGGGTGGCGGCATCTGCTTTGCGCTTCTACGAGGACGTCGGGCTGCTAGAGGCCAGCCGCACCACCGGCAATCAACGCCGCTACGCCCGGCACATGCTCCGACGGATCGCGTTCGTCCGCGCAGCGCAGCGCGTCGGGCTGAGCCTGGACGAGATCCGGACGGCTCTGTCCACCCTCCCCGACGGCCGCACCCCCACCAAGGCCGACTGGCAGCGGGTGTCGCAGGCCTGGACCACCCGGATCGACCAGCAGATCGCCGACCTCGAACGGCTCAAGCTAAAGCTCACCAGCTGCATCGGCTGCGGTTGCCTCAGCCTGCGGACCTGCGCGCTCAGCAACCCCGACGACGTACAGGCCGGCGCCGGGCCTGGTCCCGCCTGGCTGCCCACCGAGGAGAACGCCGGCCACACCCGCGACTGAGTGGGGCGCGTCGTCAGCCGTTGGCGATGGAAGGATCACTGGCATGGCCCTGCGGATCGTGGCTACCAAGCCCCATCCTGCGCTGGTCACGCTGCCGTGGCATCTCCCCCTGGAGGACTGGCGTGGCGAGTTCATGGTCGCGCTGCCACGCGGCCTGTCGCGGCACGTCGTCCGCTTCGTCCGGGTCGGGTCGGACGTGTACGCCGTCAAGGAGACCCGCGAGCACATCGCCTGGGCCGAGTACCGCCTGCTGCGCGACCTGCGCCGGATGCACGAGCCGGCTGTCGAGCCGGTCGGAGTGGTCACCGGCCGCGAGACCCCGGACGGCGAGGCGATCGAACCGGTCCTGGTGACCCGCCATCTCCAGCGCTCGATGCCCTATCGCGAGATCTTCTCGCGCGGGGTCCGCCCCGACACGATGCCGCGTCTGGTGGACGCGCTGGTGGTGCTGTTTACCAGGTTGCACCTGGCCGGTTTCTTCTGGGGCGACTGCTCGCTGTCCAACACGCTGTTCCGTCGTGCGGCCGGCGAGTTCTCGGCGTACCTGGTCGACGCCGAGACCGGCGAGCTCCACCCGCAGCTCAGCGACGGTCAGCGCACGTACGACCTCGAGACCGCCGTCGGCAACGTGTTCGGCGAGCTGCTCGACCTGCGGGCCGGCGGCTTCGTCGGCGACGACCTCGATCCGCACGAGGTGGTGGACAGCCTGCACGAGCGCTACACCGCGCTGTGGAAGGAGCTCACCGGGACCGAGGACTTCGACACCGACGAGATGTGGCGCATCGAGCAGCGGATCGAGCGGCTCAACGAGCTCGGCTTCGACGTGGACGAGCTCGAGGTGGTCACCGACTGGAACGGCTCCACCGTCCGCCTCCAGCCCAAGCACGTCGAACCGGGCCACCACCGCCGCCGGCTGCAGAGCCTCACAGGCATGGACGTCGAGGACAACCAAGCGCGGCGGCTGCTCAACGACCTCGACGCGTACACCGCGGCGGGTGGCCTGCAGGGCGAGGATGTCGCCCTGGTGGCGCACCGGTGGCTGACGCAGGTGTTCGAGCCGATCGTCGCGATCGCGCCACCGGAGACACGGGCTGCGCTGGAGCCGGCGGAGCTGTTCCACGAGATCCTCGAGCACCGGTGGTACCTGTCCGAGCAGGCGGGGAAGGAGGTCGAGATCTTCGCCACGGCCCGCGACTACTACGCCAGCGCAGCACCACGATCCGACGCCGGCGTGGCCCCGGCCACCTGAGCGTCGGAACGTTGCCAGGGGCTCAGCGTGGCCAGGGGGGCTCAGCGATGCGCGTGGTCGCGCAGCAGGCTCCGGGCGATGACCATCCGCTGGATCTGGTTGGTGCCCTCGAAGATCTGGGTCACCTTCGCCTCTCGCATGTAGCGCTCTGCCGGGAAGTCGCGGGTGTAGCCGTACCCGCCCAACACCTGCACGGCGTCGGTGGTGACCTGCATAGCGGCGTCGGTGGCCACCAGCTTGGCGACCGACGCCTGCCGGCTGAACGGCCGGCCGGCGTCGCGCAGCCGGGCGGCATTGAGGTACGTCGCCCGGGCCGCCTCCACTGCCGCCCCCATGTCGGCGAGGAGGGACTGCAAGCCCTGGAACTCACCGATCGACCGGCCGAACTGCCGCCGCTCACCGGCGTAGCCGACCGCCAGGTCGAGTGCCGCCTGGGCCAGCCCGGTGGCGCAGGCAGCGATGCCCAGCCGGCCGGAGTCCAAGGCGGCCAACGCGATCTGCATGCCTTGGCCCTCCTCGCCGAGCCGCAGCTCGGCCGGCAGCCGCGCCTCGTCGAACAGGACCTGGCTGGTCGTCGAGGCGGTCATGCCCATCTTCCTCTCCGGCGCGCCGAAGGACACTCCTTCGGTGCCGGCCGGCACATGGAAGGCGGAGAGACCGGTCTTGGGGTCGGGCGACGTACGGGCGAACAACAGCCAGAAGTCGGCGTGCGGGCCGTGGCTGACCCATGCCTTGGTGCCGGTGACGACGTACTCGCCTCCGTCGCGGACTGCCTTGGCGGCGATGGCGGCGACATCGCTGCCGGCCTGCGGCTCCGACAGCGCGTAGGCGCCGAGCTGGCCGCCGCCCAGCATGTCGGGCAGCCACCGCTTGCGCTGCTCCTGGCTGCCGAGTCGCGCCATCACCGAGGCCGACAGGGTGTGCACGGACACGTCGACCGCCACACTCATCCACGCGCTGGCGATCTCCTCCAGCACCTGCAGGTAGACCTCGTACGGCTGCCCGCCGCCGCCGTCCACCTCGTCGAACGGCAGCGACAGCAGACCGGTCTGACCCAGCAGGTGGAAGACATCGCGGGGAAACTCCGCCGCCTCCTCCGCCGCCGCGGCCCGAGGAGCGAGTCGCTCGACCGCGATCTCCCGCACCACGTCGAGCAGGTCGTACGCCTCAGACGTCGGCAGCAGTCGTTCGACGGGCATGGGGTCTCCTCTCCATCTTCGCGATTGCGGGAAACCTGCGCTCTAAACGCTTCGAAAGCAGCAGGTTTCCCGCAACTCGCAGGGGATGCGGCAAGGCTAATGGCGACGCCTCCGGTCGATCTCGTACAACGCGATCCCCGCGGCGACACCGGCGTTGAGCGACTCCGCCGCCGACGCCATCGGGATGCGCGCCAGCACGTCACAGGTCTCCCTGACGAGCCGCGACAGCCCTTGGCCCTCGCTGCCCACGACGAGCACGAGCGGTCCGGTCGCCAGGTCGAGGTCACCGATGTCGATGGTGCCGGCGGCGTCGAGACCGGCGACCATCAGACCCTCGGCCTGGTAGTCGCGCAGCTGCCGGGTCAGGTTAGTCACCCGGGCCACCGGGACCCGGGCGGCCGCCCCCGCGGACGTCTTCCATGCACTCGCGGTCATCCCCGCCGCCCGCCGCTCGGGTACGACGACGCCGTGAACGCCGAACGCCCCCGCCGAACGCACGACGGCGCCCAGGTTGCGTGGGTCGGTGACCGAGTCGAGCGCCACGACGAGAGGCGCCTCGGCGGCGTCCACGGCCGACGCGACCAGGTCGCGCGGTTCGGCGTAGTCGTAGGCCGGGACCTTCAAGGCGATGCCTTGGTGTACCGCCTTGTCGGTGCGCCGGTCCAGCTCGGCGCGGGTGACCTCGAGCAATGGGATGTGGCGCTCCGCCGCGATCCGGAATGCCTCGCGCAGCCGGTCGTCGCGCTCGACGCGCTCGCCGACGTACATGGTCTTCACCGGGATGTTCGCCCGCAGCGCCTCGACCACAGAGTTGCGGCCCGCGACCCACTCGGCGCCGGCGTCGGACTTGCGGCTCGCGCCGGCGCGGCCGCCGCCGGCTCGGCCCGTCTGCTTTTGCTGGGTAGACCCGGGCTTCCGGCTGGCCTTGTGCCCCTCGCGTTCGACGGCCTTGGGGGTCGCACCCCTGCCCTGCAGGGCCTTACGGCGGCGACCGCCCGACCCGGCCGTCGGGTTGCCGCCCTGCCGTTTGCGGGTAGCGCCCTGGCGCTTGCTGTTGCCCGGCATCACCGGATCACCGTCCAACGGGGTCCCTGCGGAGTGTCCTCGACCTCCACCCCGGCGTCCCGGAGTTGGTCCCGGACGGCGTCGGCGGCGGTGAAGTCCTTGCGTGCGCGGGCGTCCTGGCGCTGCTCGAGGAGTGCCGCGACGAGGGTGTCGATGACCGCGGCGGCACCGGTCGCCGTACCCCCGTGCTGCCACCGAGCGTCGGCGGGGTCGAGGCCGAGCAGACCCAGCATCCGCCGTACGGCGGCGAGGTTGCCGCGCAGCGCGGCCGAGTCTCCGTCGGACAGCAGCTTGTTGCCCTCCCGGATGACGCCTTGCAGGGCGGCCATCGCGGCCGGGACGGACAGGTCGTCGTCCATCGCCTCAGCGAACTCCGTGCACAGCACGCCGTCGTCCGGGTCCACCCCCCCGGTGACCTCGCCGGCGCGGACGACGTACCCCTCGATGCGCTGGAACGCCGTCGCCGCCTCGGCCAACGACTCCTCGGTGTACTCGATGATCGAGCGGTAGTGCGGCGCGATGAGGTAGTAGCGCAGGTCGATCGGGCGGAACCGCTTGACCACCTCGCTGACCAGAAGCGAGTTGCCGATCGACTTGCTCATCTTCTCCCCGGCGAGGTTGACCATCGCGTTGTGCATCCAGAACCGGGCGAAACCGCGGCCGGCGGCCCGCGACTGGGCCAGCTCGTTCTCGTGGTGCGGGAAGCGCAGGTCGAGCCCGCCGCCGTGGATGTCGAACTCGTCGCCGAGGTACTTGCCGACCATCGCGGAGCACTCCAGGTGCCAACCTGGCCGCCCCAGCCCCCACGGGGAGGGCCAGGCTGCGGTCGCGGGCTCCTCCTCCTTCTTGAAGCCCTTCCACAGCGCGAAGTCGCGGGGGTCCTTCTTGCCCCGCGGGTCGGCGTCGGCGGCCG
>JACCUS010000219.1 GCA_013811715.1 Nocardioidaceae bacterium | reverse complement strand
GACGACGTACTGCTGAACACGGCCGGACCCGCCGAGCTACGGGCCCGGCTGCGGCTGGTCCGCGGGCGGCTGGCGCTGGCCCGGCACCGCAACGGTGAGGAGACCGCGGTCATCCGCAGTGGCGGCGTCGAGATCGACGAGGGCTGCTACTCGGCAGGGATCGACGGCCGGGGCCTCGACCTCACGTTCAAGGAGTTCGAGCTGCTGAAATACCTCGCCCAGCACCCCGGCCGGGTCTTCACCCGCCAGCAGCTGCTGCAAGAAGTGTGGGGCTACGACTACTTCGGGGGCACCCGCACCGTCGACGTCCATGTACGCCGGCTGCGCGCCAAGCTCGGGCCCGAGCGCGAGTCGCTGATCGGCACCGTCCGCAACGTCGGATACCGCTTCGTCGTCCCGCGGTCGGGCACGCGCCGAGACGACCGGACGGGCCAGACCGTCGTCCGGCGGACCGACCAGCCAGGTGCCACGGAGTCGCCGCGGTCGGACCCTGCCACCGGCCGAGTGCGACTCGCGTGACCACACCCGCTGTCGACGTCCTCGTCGCGGGATCCGTCGAACCGGCCGAACGTACCGAGATCCTCTCGATCGAGCAGGCGGCGATCGGCTCCGACGGGGTGTCGCCACTGAACGACCAGGTCCGGCTCGACCTCGATGACCCGACCGGCGGCGGCGCCCGGCACCTGCTGGCCCGGGTCCCTGGGCGCGCTGAGGCGGTCGGCTACGCGCACCTGGTGCAGGTCGGCTCCGGAGAAGTGGCGAGCGCCCATCTGGCCGTACACCCGTCCTGCCGGCGACAGGGGATCGGCACCGCGCTGATGAATGCCCTGACGGCTGCCGCGAACCCTGGCCGGCTCCGGGTTTGGGCGCACGGAGACGAGGCGGCGGCACGCTTCTTGTCCGGCCGGCTGGGGTTCCGCAGGGTCCGCGACATGTGGCAGATGCAGATGGCGCTCGAGACGCCGCTGCCCGAGCCGACGTACCCCGACGGTGTCGTGGTCCGCCCTTTCCGTCCGGGTCGAGACGACGAGGGGTGGGCGGCAGTGAACGCGGCGGCGTTCCGCGAGCACCCCGAACAGGGCGACGTGTCGCTCCCGGACCTGCGGCAGCGGATGGAGCAGCCGTGGTTCGACCCAGCCGGCTTCTTCCTCGCCGAGCGTGAGGGGGAGCTGCTCGGCTTCCACTGGACCAAGGTGCACGAGGCCGACGAGACGCATCCCGAGCGGATCGGTGAGGTGTACGTCGTGGGGGTTCGCCCCGACGCCCAGGGCCTGGGCCTCGGCAAGGCGTTGACCCTCACCGGCCTGCGACACCTGCAAGCCGGCGGGCTGCCTGCGGTGATGCTGTACGTCGAGGCCGAGAACAAGGCCGCGATCGCCGTCTACGAGCGGCTCGGTTTCCGCTGCATCAGCATCGATGTGATGTACGAAGGTCCGTAGCCGCGGTTGGGTAGCGTTGCTGACCCCGGTGTTCACCTGTGAGTGCGATACTCGGGCCTATGTCCACCGAGTCCGCAACCCCTCCGACGGTGGCGGCCGCCGAGTCGCGCCCTGTCCCGTTGCACGTCAGCACCGCGGGCGATCCCGAGGAAGGCCCGACCGGGCTGGCGGCACGGTCCTCCGACTCGTTCGACTTCGAGCCGCCGTACGAGCCGGAGGGCGACGATCTTCCCGACGACCGGTTCTTGGACCGGGAGCTGTCCTGGCTGAGGTTCAACGCGCGGGTGCTGGAGCTCGCCGAGGACACCCGGCTGCCGCTGTTGGAGCGCGCCCAGTTCCTCGCGGTCTTCGCCAGCAACCTGGACGAGTTCTTCATGGTGCGCGTGGCCGGGCTGAAACGGCGGCTGGCGGCCGGGGTCGCGGTGCAAGCCGCCAGCGGCCTGATGCCGAAGGAGATGCTCGAGTCCATCTGGCGCGAGTCCCGGGCCCTCATGAGCCGGCATGGCCGAACCTTCCGCGACGACGTTGTCGTGTCGCTGGCCGACGAGGGGATCGCGCTGCTGCGTTGGGACGAGCTCGACCCCGACGAGCAGAAGCGCATGCAGGAGCTGTTCGCCGAGCGCATCTTCCCCGTGCTGACCCCGCTGGCGGTCGACCCGGCTCACCCGTTTCCCTACATCTCCGGGCTCTCGCTCAACCTCGCGGTCACGATCCGCAACCCCGACAGCGGCAAGGAGCACTTCGCCAGGGTCAAGGTGCCGCCGATCTTCCCGCGGTTCGTGGCACTAGGCGGCCAGCGTTTCGTGCCGCTCGAGGACGTCATCGCAGCACACCTCGACCAGCTGTTCCCAGGCATGGAGGTGCTGCAGCACCACGCCTTCCGGATCACCCGCAACGAGGATCTCGAGGTGGAGGAGGACGACGCGGAGAACCTCCTCAAGGCGCTGGAGAAGGAGCTGCAGCGTCGCCGGTTCGGCTCGCCGGTCCGGCTCGAGGTGGAGGAGTCCATCGACGCCCACGTGCTCGAGC
>JACCUS010000072.1 GCA_013811715.1 Nocardioidaceae bacterium | reverse complement strand
CGAGCTCGACCTCGACGCGGTGCTTGCCCATGCGGTCGACCTGGTGGCGGCGCCGCGGTTCTCCACCTACCCCGTCGGCAAGGAGGACGTCGCACTCGTCGTCGACGCCGACGTCCCCGCAAGTGCGGTCGAGGCGGCGCTGCGCGAGGGGGCGGGCGAGCTGTTGGAGTCGGTCCGTCTGTTCGACGTGTACACGGGGGAGCAGGTCGCCGCGGGGCGGAAGTCGCTCGCGTACGCGTTGCGGTTCAGGGCGCCGGACCGCACGTTGACCGAGACCGAGATCAAGGCCGCGCGCGACGCCGCGGTGGGGTCGGCCGCCAGCCGCGTCGGCGCCGTCCAGCGGACCTGAGAGTGCTCACATCGGCGCACCACTCCCGTGGAGTTGCGGGGAACTTGCTGTCTCAGCGCGCCGACGAAAGCAAGTTTCCCGCAATTCGCGGTAGGACGCCTTGCATAATCGTGACGTTGATAGAATAGTCATGTGATTACTGATGACCGTGCTACCTGGCCGGAGGCCCGATGACCCGCCACTTTCTTCGCGATGACGACCTGACCGCGGCCGAGCAGGCCGAGATCTTGGACCTCGCAGACGCCTTCCGGGCCGACCGCTTCCACGCCCAGCCACTGGCCGGCCCGCAGGCGGTGGCCGTGGTCTTCGACAAGCCGTCGACCCGTACCCGGGTGTCCTTCTCGGTGGGCATCGCCGAGCTCGGTGGCTACCCGCTCGTGATCGACGCTCAGTCGTCCCAGCTGGGCAGGGGAGAGCCGGTCGAGGACACGACGAGGGTCTTGGACCGGCAGGTGCGGGCCATCGTCTGGCGCACCTTCGGTCAGGGCCGGGTGGACGCGATGGCGGCCGTGTCCCGTGTCCCGGTCGTCAACGGGTTGACCGACGAGTTCCATCCCTGCCAGATCCTCGCCGACCTGCACGCGGTCCGGCTGCACAAGGAGAAGTTGGCCGGGCTCACCCTCACCTATCTGGGCGACGGCGCCAACAACGTGGCGCACTCCTACCTGCTCGGTGGGGCACTCGCGGGCATGCACGTCCGGATCGGCTCCCCCGGCCAGTACCAGCCCGACCCGGCGATCATGGCGGCGGCCGCCCGGCACGCCGCGGAGACCGGCGGCTCGGTCGCGCACGAGTCGTCTCCACAGGCGGCCGTCGAGGGCGCCGACGTGGTGGCGACCGACACCTGGGTGTCGATGGGTCAGGAGGACGAGGTGGCGGATCGCTCGTCGCCGTTCGCGGCGTACGCCGTCGACTCGGACGCGATGGCACTGGCCGCAGCCGACGCCGTCGTACTGCACTGCCTGCCGGCGTACCGCGGCAAGGAGATCGCCGCCGAGGTGGTAGACGGGCCGCAGAGCATCGTCTGGGACGAGGCCGAGAGCCGCCTGCATGCCCAGAAGGCGCTGTTGACGTGGCTGCTGGAGAGGTCGCGGGCCGAGCCGTGATGGCCACCCAAGCCCACATCGCCACCACCAAGGCCGCCCGGCACCACAAGATCGTCGGGCTGCTGAGCCGTAACCCCGTCCGCTCGCAGGCCGAGCTCGCCGATCTGCTGGCCACCGGCGGCCTGCGCGTGACCCAGGGCACGCTGTCGCGCGACCTGGTCGAGCTCGAGGCGGTGCGCGTCCGCGACTCGCGTGGCACCTTGGTGTACGCCGTCCCGAGTGAGGGCGGCGACCGGACCCCCCGCCCGGCGGTGGAGTCCGCCACCGCCGAGCACCGGCTGGCCAGGCTCTGCGGTGAGCTGCTGGTCAGCGTGGAGATGTCGGGCAACATCGTCGTGCTCCGCACCCCTCCGGGCGCCGCCCAGTTCCTGGCGTCCGCACTGGACAAGAGCGAGCTCACCGCGGTGCTGGGCTGCATCGCCGGTGACGACACCATCCTCGTCGTCGCTCGCAACCCCAGCGGCGGGGAGGCCCTCGCATCCAGGTTCCTCGCCTTCGCCGCTAGCGGCGCCGAGCTCGCCACCAAGGACACCTCGTGACGCCTCGCAGCACGCCGCGGGAAGCAGCAGACCGTGTCGTGCTCGCCTACTCCGGCGGCCTGGACACGTCCGTGGCGATCGGCTGGCTCGCGGCGGAGACCGGCGCCGAGGTGGTTGCGGTGGCGGTCGACGTCGGTCAGGGCGGGGAGGACCTGGAGACCATCCGGGAGCGGGCGCTGGCCTGTGGCGCGGTCGAAGCGGTGGTGATCGACGCCCGGGAGGAGTTCGCCGACGAGTACTGTCTGCCAGCGCTCAAGGCGAATGCGCTGTACATGGGCCGGTACCCGCTGGTCTCGGCACTGTCGCGCCCGCTGATCGCCAAGCATCTCGTGCGTGCCGCCGGCGAGCACGGCGCCACGACCGTCAGCCACGGCTGCACCGGGAAGGGCAACGACCAGGTGCGGTTCGAGGCCGGCATCGGCGGCCTCGCCCCCCACCTCGACGTCATCGCGCCGGTCCGCGACTACGCCTGGACCCGCGAAAAGGCGATCGGGTACGCCGAGGAGCGCGGGCTGCCGATCGACGTGACCGCGCAGTCGCCGTACTCCATCGACCAGAACATGTGGGGGCGGGCGGTCGAGACCGGCTTCTTGGAGGACATCTGGAACGCCCCCGTCGAGGACGTCTACGACTACACCGCAGACCCAGCCGTCACCCGGGAGGCAGACGAGGTGGTCGTCGCTTTCCACGACGGCGTCCCGGTGGCGATCGACGGGCAGCACGTCACCATGGCCGAGGCGATCACGCAGCTCAACGCGCGGGGCGGCGCCCAAGGCGTCGGGCGGCTGGACCTCATCGAGGACAGGGTGGTGGGCATCAAGAGCCGAGAGGTCTACGAGGCGCCGGGCGCGACCGTGCTGATCACCGCGCACAGCGAGCTGGAGAGCGTGACCGTCGAGCGGGAGCTGGCCCGCTTCAAGCGCGGGGTCGACCAGCGGTGGGCGGAGCAGGTGTACGACGGGCTGTGGTTCGCGCCGCTCAAGCGCTCGCTCGACGCGTTCATCGACTCCTCCCAGACCCATGTCAGCGGCGAGGTGCGGCTGCGCCTGCACACGGGACGCGCGGTGCCGACCGGCCGCCGCTCCAGCACCGGCCTGTACGACTTCGGCCTGGCCACCTACGACGAGGGCGACTCCTTCGACCAGTCGCTCGCGAAGGGCTTCGTGGAGCTGTGGGGGCTGCCTAGCAAGATCGCCGCCAGGCGCGACCAGGCCGCACATCGGGGAACGCCGTGACGGAGGCGGCAGATCCGCCGGCCGAGCCGACCCGGCTGTGGGGCGGCCGGTTCGGCCGCGGCCCATCGGCCGAGCTGGCGGCGCTGAGCAAGTCGACCCACTTCGACTGGCGGCTGGCGCCGTACGACATCGCCGGCTCGCGAGCGCACGCCCGCGCGCTGGGGAGCGCCGGCCTGCTCGGCCGGCAAGACCTCCACGAGCTGCTGGCCGGGCTCGACGAGCTGGGCGGGGCAGTCGCCTCCGGCGCCTTCGGGCCGACCGAGGCGGACGAGGACGTGCACACCGCTTTGGAGCGTGGGGTGGTCGAGACTGTCGGGGCGGAGCTGGGCGGTCGGCTGCGCGCGGGGCGATCGCGCAACGACCAGGTGGCGACCCTGTTCAAGGCTTACCTGCGCGACCAGTCGACGGTCATCGCCGGGCTGGTCCTGGAGCTGGTCGACGCCCTTGCGACCCGGGCCGAGAACCACCTCGGCGAGCCGATGCCGGGCCGCACCCACCTGCAGCACGCCCAGCCAGTGCTGCTGTCTCACCACCTGCTGGCACATGCCTGGCCGCTCGTCCGCGACGTGGGCCGGCTGCGCGACTGGGACGCACGAGTGGCGGCCGACTCGCCGTACGGCACCGGCGCGCTGGCCGGGTCGTCGCTCGGGCTCGACCCGCAACAGGTCGCCCGCGACCTCGGTTTCACCAACTCCACGCCCAACAGCATCGACGGCACGGCGGCGCGCGACTTCGCGGCCGAGTTCGCCTTCGTCGCCGCGATGGTGGGCGTGGACGTGTCGCGGCTGGCGGAGGAGGTGGTCATCTGGGCCACCGAGGAGTTCGGCTTCGTGCGGCTGGACGACGCCTACTCCTCCGGCTCGAGCATCATGCCTCAGAAGAAGAACCCCGACGTCGCCGAACTGGCGCGGGGCAAGTCCGGACGGCTGATCGGCAACCTGACCGGTCTGCTGGCCACTCTGAAGGCGCAGCCGCTGGCCTACAACCGCGACCTGCAAGAGGACAAGGAGCCGGTGTTCGACTCGATCGACGCCCTGGAGGTGCTGCTGCCGGCCTTCACCGGGATGATCCGCACCCTGACGTTCGACAGCGCCCGGCTGGCGTCGCTCGCACCCCAGGGCTTCTCGCTCGCCACCGACCTCGCCGAGTGGCTCGTGCGTGCGGGCGTGCCGTTCCGGGATGCGCATGAGCTGGCCGGGGCGTGCGTCCGGGTCTGCGAGCAGCGAGGGGTCGAGCTGTGGGACCTGACGGACGACGACCTCGCCGCCGTGTCACCCCACCTGTCGCACGGAGTCCGCGAGGTGTTGACGGTCGAGGGCTCCATCGCCTCGCGCGACGGGCGTGGCGGCACGGCGGTCGAGCGCGTCACCGAGCAGCTCGGGGAGCTGCGGGAGACCGTCGCTCGCCTTCGCGGTCGCTAAGGTTGCACGGATGCGGCGGGAAGTGGCCACGCCCCGCGAGTTGGAGACGTTCTTCGCCCGCCCTGCTGCGACGGTGGCGCCACAGCTGCTGGGCAGCACCGTCGGCTGCAACGGCGTCACGGTGCGGCTCACCGAGGTGGAGGCGTATGCCGGCGTCGACGACCCCGCGTCGCACGCGTCTCGGGGGCCCACCCCGCGCGCGGCGGTGATGTTCGGCCCCCCGGGCCGGGTTTACGTCTACTTCGTGTACGGCGCCCACTGGGCCGTCAACCTCGTCTGCCACCCCGACGGGGTGGCCGGCGCCGTCCTGCTGCGGGCGGGGGAGATCATCGCCGGCGAGGCGAGCGCCCGGCTGAGGCGGGGCGAACGCCCCGCGCGCGTGCAGCTCGCGCGGGGTCCAGGAAATCTGGCGTCGGCCCTCGGGGTGACGGGCGCCATGACCGGGTCGACACTGTGGGACGGGCCTCTCGTCTGGGCACCGGCGTCGAGGCCGGGGGAGCACCAGGTGGGTCCGCGGGTCGGCGTCACCGGTGGAGCGGACGCGCCCATGCGGATGTGGCTCCCGGGCGAGCCGAGCGTATCGACGTACAAACGCTCCAAGCGGGCCAGGCCGACGACCTGACCAGCCCTGGGCACGGGCTTGCGAAGGACACTGCGGGCTGATGGGATCTTTGCAGACGAAGGAGATACCGATGACAGCCAACTTCCAGGTGTGCATCGACTGCGCCGATCCGGATCGCCTCGCCCGCTTCTGGGCCAGTGCGCTGGGGTACGAACTCGAGCCGCCACCGGCCGGGTTCGCCAGCTGGGACGACTACTGGCGCCAGGTCGGTGTGCCCGAAGACGAGCTCGGTGGCGGCGCGGACTCCATCGTCGACCCGGACGGTCAGGGGCCACGCTTGATGTTCCATATCGTGCCGGAGGGCAAGACGATCAAGAACCGGATCCACCTCGACATCCACGCCAGCGGCGGCCGCTCCGTTCCGATCGAGGTGCGCAGGCAGCGCGTCGATGCGGAGGCGAGTCGGCTCGCCGACCTGGGTGCCACCAGGGTTCGCGCCTTGCAGGAGGAGGGCCTCGACCACTATGCGGTTGCGATGCGGGATCCCGAGGGCAACGAGTTCGATATCAACTGATGCTCCGCCGCCCTCTGTGAGAGTTGGCGGATGACCAGGGACTCGGCCGACGCGTCGGTCTTCGACACGCACCTCGCCGGCTGGCGGGAGTGGCAGCAGGCGCCCTGGGGGCGGCTGCGGTACGCCGTCGTCACGCATGTCCTGGACCGCCATCTGCGCGATCTCGGGCCGGGCCTGCGCATCCTCGACGTGGGGGGCGGGGACGGCGCCGAGGCGGTTCTGTTTGCCGGGCGGGGCCATCAGGTGACACTCGTCGACTACAGCGAGCAGATGCTCGAGCAGGCGAGGCAGGCGGCGGACCGGGCTGGCGTGTCGAGCCGGCTTATCACCGTCCACGCCTCCGCCGACGATCTGCCCTCCCTCGGGCTGACCGGCTTCGATGTGGCGCTGTGCCACTTCGTGATCCAGTACGTCGCCGACCCGGCCGCCGCCGTACAGGCGACCGCAGACTGCCTGCCACCTGGTGGACTGGTCTCGCTCATCGCGCCCAACCCGGCCTCCGACGTGTTGACCAAGGCGGTGCGAGACCTCGACTTCGACGGTGCCCGAGACCTGCTTGACGCCGAGACGGTCACCGCCACGACGTTCGAGCACGAGGTGGCGAGGATCTGGCCCGCGACCGCGGAAGGATTCTTGGCTGACGCGGGCTGTGAGGTCGTCGGCCGCTACGGCGCACGCATGGTGCTGGACCTGATCGCCGACAACGAGCCGAAGTACGACCCAGCCGTCTACGCGCGCATCGAACGGCTCGAGCTCGCCTTGTGCGACCGGGTCCCTTATCGAGACATCGGCCGCCTCTGGCAGCTGGTGGCACGCAGGAGAGGCTGAGATCATGTGCGGTGCGCACGATGGGCGAACGATCCGTGCTTGCACTACCGTCAGAGCGTCTCCTCGACGCCCTGGGAGGGTGGATGCAGGAACCATCGATCTTCACCAAGCTGGCGCCCGTGCTCAACGTGCGGGATGTGGCGGCTGAGCGGACCTTCTACGAAAGCCTCGGCCTGCCGGTGATCTACGAAGGTGACGAGTATCCCGACTTCATCGCATTCGGGAGCGGCGCAGTGGATTTCGGCATCCAACCCGCCCCGGCCGACAACGACCCTCCGAGCGTCCTTACGTGGCAGTTAGGAGTGTTGGACATTGACGCAGCCGCCGACAGGTGCAGGACCGCTGGACTCGACTTCGAGACCGAACAGAACAACCCTGCCCCTGGTTGGCGCTACCGACGGCTGATCTTGCTCTCTCCCAGTGGCTACCGAGTCGCGCTAGAAGGTCCGAACGAAGCTCACTCTGCGACGCGGACCTCGCCTGGCGCACCTGGATCGAACTAGCGACCAACACGCCGCTGGACCGTCACCGACTCGGTGTGCCTAGGCTCGGAGTATGACTGATGCGATCCCCCGTCCCACCGAGGGCGACGTCGTCGAGTTGATCCTCGACGACCACCGAGTGTTCGAAGAGCTGCTGCGCGCCATGCGCGACGAGACCAACGACCGGGACGCCCTGCGGCAGGCCCTCGCCCAGCTGCTGGTGGCACACGGCGAGGCCGAGGAGTCGAAGGTCTACGGTCAGCTGCGGCGCAAGGACGCCATCGACGAGGAAGAGGTCGAGCACAGCACCGAGGAGCACGACGAGGGCTATGAGGCGCTGTTGACCCTGCTCCAGGTGACCGACGTCGGCAGCGGGGAGTTCGGCGACGGCGTCCACGAGGTGAGCGAGAAGCTGAGCCACCACATGGACGAGGAGGAGCGCGACGTCCTCAACCCCGCCCGCACCGACGTCACCGACAAGGAGCGCGCCCGGCTCGGGGCCAGCTGGGCCAAGGAGCGCAACCGGCTGCTCGACGACGACTGCGGGCGGATCGACAACGTACGGCGGCTGGTCGAGCGGGCGACCCGGCCGGAGTAGTGCCACGCAAGGGTAAACCCGTTGTCCCCTTCTGGGCTCGATAGGGCAGGCTTGGACGGCGTACGCACTCTCGTTGGAAGGTCACGACCGTGAGCCAGCATGTCCTCGACGACCTCGAGTGGCGCGGCCTCATCGCCCACTCGACCGACATCGACGCGTTGCGCGCCGAGCTGTCGGCGGGACCGGTCACGGTGTACTGCGGCTTCGACCCGACCGGGCCGAGCCTGCACATGGGCAATCTGCTGCAGATCTTGACCCTGAGGCGGCTGCAGGATGCGGGCAACCGGCCGGTCGGGCTGGTCGGAGGTGCCACCGGCATGATCGGCGATCCGAAGGAGTCCAGCGAGCGGATCCTGAACTCAGTGGACGTCGTCAAAGAGTGGACCGGTGCCATCCGTGGCCAGCTCGAGCGGTTCCTCTCGTTCGAGGGGGCGAACGCCGCGAAAGTCGTCAACAACTACGACTGGACCGCGAGCATGTCGGTGATCGACTTCCTCCGCGACGTCGGCAAGCACTTCCCGGTCAACAAGATGCTGGCCCGCGAGGTGGTCAGGAGCCGACTCGAGGCGGGGATCTCCTACACCGAGTTCAGCTACGTGCTGATGCAGTCGATGGACTACCTGAACCTCTACCGCGACCACGGCGTGCGGCTGCAGACCGGAGGCAGCGACCAATGGGGCAACATCACCGCAGGCGTCGACCTCGTCCGCCGGGTCGAAGGCGAGAAGGTCCACGCTCTCGCCACGCCGCTGGTGACGAAGGCCGACGGCAGCAAGTACGGCAAGACCGAGACCGGCACGGTGTGGCTGGACGCCGAGATGATGTCGCCCTACGCCTTCTACCAGTTCTGGCTCAACGCCGACGACGCCGACGTGGTGCCGCTGCTGAAGTTCTTCACCTTCCGCAGCCGCGAGGAGATCGAGGAGCTGGAGCAGGAGGTCTCCGACAAGCCGTTCCTGCGTACGGCGCAGCGGGCGCTCGCCGACGACCTCACGACACTTGCCCACGGGGCCGAGGAGACCGAGCGGGCCAAGAGCGCCGCCGCGGCGCTGTTCGGTCGCGGAGACCTCCACGCGCTCGATGCGGCGACGCTCGAGGCGGCCCTCCGCGAGGCGCCGTACGTGGAGATCCCGGGGGCGGCCGAGCTCCCGACGTTCGCCGACCTGCTGGCGGCGACCGAGCTGGTGGCCAGCAAGGGGGCTGGCCGACGTGCGGTCGCCGAGGGTGGGGCCTACCTCAACAACTCTCGGATCGACGACGCGGAGTCGCGGCCGGGCGCCGATGACCTGCTGCCGGGCGGCTGGCTGCTGCTGCGCAGGGGCAAGCGGCACCTCGCGGGCGTGAAGGTCGGGTAGCCGGTGACCGGGTGGCTGGACGGGCTGGAGGCAGCCGCGCGAGAGCGGCTCCCGGAGCCGGTGCACCGCTACTTCCGGCAGGGCGCGGCCGCCGGTGTCTCCACCGCCGAGGCGGTCGCGGCCTGGCGACGGCTGCGCTTCCTCCCGCACGTGTTGCGCGACGTCAGCACGGTGTCGACGGCGACCACCGTCCTGGGTGCCGAGGTCGCCACGCCGATCCTGGTGGCACCCACGACCCTGCAGCGCCACGCCCACCCCGACGGTGAGGCCGAGATGGCCCGCGGCGTCGCGGCAGCCGGGTCGTTGATGTGCGTCTCCAGCAACGCCGGGTCGACGTTCTCCGCGATCGCCGAGACGGGCGCGGCGTGGTGGATCCAGGTGTATGTCGCCCGGGACCGCGGCCTCACCACGGCCATGCTCGACCGGGCCGTGGCCAGCGGTGCGACGGCTGTCGTCGTGACGGTGGACACTCCCGTCGTCGGGGCCAAGCACGACGACGGCCCGAGCGTGTGGGAGATGACTCCGGCTGGCTACCTGTTGGCGAACCTGGACCTGGACGGCGCCTCCGCGGACGACCTGGAGAAGGCCTTGGACCTGACCCCGGACGATGTGGGCTGGCTGGCCCGGTCGACCGGGCTTCCGGTGGTGGTGAAGGGCGTGCTTAGAGCCGATGACGCGGCACTGGCGGCGCGGGCGGGAGCAGCGGGCGTGTGGGTCTCCAACCACGGCGGTCGGCAGTTGGACCGGGCGTTGGCGACCGCCGACGCCCTCCCGGCGGTAGGGGAGGCGGTGGCAGGCGACGCCGAGGTCTACGTCGACGGCGGGATCCGGGACGGACGCGACAGCCTGGCCGCGCTCGCCTCCGGCGCGACGGCCGTGTTCGTGGGGCGGCCGCCATTGTGGGGGTTGTGCGTCGGCGGCGCCGGGGGAGTGACCCAGGTGCTGACCGAACTGACCGTGCAACTGCGCGAGGCGATGACGCTGTGCGGTGTCACGTCGATCGCGGCCGTCGGGTCGGACCTGCTCAGCGGCCAGGGGTGATTTGACGGATCCCTGCCGGCTTCGTAAGGTTCCACATACCCCATCGACGGCGACGGGATGTGGCGTGTCACAGCGCGCGCGACGGCGCCCTCGGACAGGGGTGCCGGGACTGGCCGAGAGATTTGACTGGCCCCTGCCGAACCGGTAAGTTAGTCGAGTTGCCCCCGAGCCGCAGCCGAGAGGCGTGGTGGAGGTGTGTGCGCGATCCTTGAGAACTCAACAGTGTGCCAAAAGTCGACGACGAATTATTTAACGCCCCGTCGACAGGGTGTTGGAGCAGTTGCTTCTGCATTACCTGTCTGACGGTTCCTTTGGTAAGACAACGGCTCCTCGCTGTACCTGGCGAGGAGAGTTCTTGCCGGGATACTCCGTAATTGCGTCGATGGCCGCCCGTCCTTGTGCCGGGTGACCGTCGGTGAGATTTCAACGGAGAGTTTGATCCTGGCTCAGGACGAACGCTGGCGGCGTGCTTAACACATGCAAGTCGAGCGGTAAGGCTCCTTCGGGAGTACACGAGCGGCGAACGGGTGAGTAACACGTGAGCAATC
>JACCUS010000065.1 GCA_013811715.1 Nocardioidaceae bacterium | reverse complement strand
CGAGCTCGAGCATCACGTAGTTGGTGACGTCGACCGCGAGCGAGATCGGCCGCATGCCCGCCAGCTGTACCCGTCGCGCCAGCCAGCGCGGCGACGGCGCGGCGGCGTCGATGCCGTGGACCTCCAGACCCACGAAGACATCGCATCCGTCGGGGTCCTCGATCGAGACGGGGTAACCCTCCCCCGCGGCGGCTGCGGCATGTGTCGTCGCTGGGTCTCGGAGCTCCAACCCGTACGCTGTCGCCACCTCTCGCGCCACCCCCCGGACCGACAGCGCGTAGGCCCGGTCGGGGTTGATCTCGAACTCGATCACGTCGTCGCGCAGGTGCAGCACCGCGGTCGCGTCGTCGCCCGGCTGTGCCTCGCCGGCGCCGAGCACCACGACTCCGGGAGTCTCATGCAACCCAGTCTCGTCGCCGAGCCCGAGCTCGCGGGCCGAGCAGATCATGCCGTCGGACACGTGGCCGTAGGTCCTGCGCGCGGCGATCTCGAAACCGCCGGCCAGCACAGCGCCGGGCAGTGACACGGCGACGAGGTCTCCGCGGGCGAAGTTGTCGGCGCCGCAGACGATCCCTCGGGGCTCCGCCTCGCCGACGTCGACCTGGCACCAGCGCACCGTCTTGCCGTTCGAGTGCTCCTCGGACTCGAGCTCCAGCACCCGACCCACGACGAGTGGGCCGCTCACGTCGGTGCCGACGGCCTCCAGCGCCTCCAGCTTGAGGCCGAGAGCCGTCAGGCGGTCGGCGAGCTCCTTGACCTCCAGGGCTGCGGGAAGGTCGACGTACTCGCGCAGCCATGACACGGGGACTCGCATCTCAGAGCTCCATTCCGAACTGCAGGGCGAAGCGGGCGTCGCCCTCCACCATGTCGCGCATGTCCGCGACGATATGGCGGAACATCAGCGTCCGCTCGACGCCCATGCCGAAGGCGAACCCCGAGTACGTCGCCGGGTCGATGCCCGACGCCACGAGGACTCGGGGGTTGACGACACCGCAGCCTCCCCACTCGATCCAGCCCTCGCCACGGCAGGTGTGGCAGGACTCCACGTCGGGCTGGAGTCCGCGGCAGGCGAAGCACCTCAGGTCGACCTCGGCTGACGGCTCGGTGAACGGGAAGTACGACGGCCGGAAGCGGGTGGTGATCCCGTCGCCGAACATCGCCGCCGCGAAGTGGTCGAGCGTCCCCTTGAGGTGCGCCATGGTGAGCCCCTTGTCCACGGCCAGCCCCTCGACCTGGTGGAAGACGGGGGTGTGGGTCGCGTCGAGCTCGTCGGTGCGGTAGGTGCGCCCGGGGCAGATGACGTAGATCGGCAGGTCTCGCGACAGCATGCTGCGCGCCTGCACCGGCGACGTGTGCGTGCGCAGGACGACGCCCGCCTCCTGCGGCTCGAGGAACATCGTGTCCTGCATCGAGCGGGCCGGATGGTCCGGGCCGAGGTTGAGGGCGTCGAAGTTGAGCCACGCCGCCTCCACCTCCGGGCCCTCGGCGACCTCCCACCCCATCGCGACGAAGACGTCGCCGATCCGCTCCTGCAGGGTGGTCAGCGGGTGACGTGCGCCCTCGGGCCTGCGGTCGTACGGCAGCGTGACGTCGACGGCCTCCTCGACCAGCATCCGCTCCTCGTGCTCGGCCTCCAGCTGCGCCGTACGACGGACGAGCGTCTGGTTGACGGCTCCCCTGGCCTGGCCGACGCGCTGACCGGCATCCTTGCGCGCCTGGGGAGGCAGCGCGCCGATCTCCCGGTTGGCGAGGGCCAGCGGCGAGCGGTCTCCGGCGTGGGCGAGGCGGACCGACTTGAGGTCGTCGAGGCTGGTGGCCGCCTCGATGGCCGCGACCGCCTCGTCGCGCATGGCCGCGACCTCATCAGCGTGCAGCGGACTCACCTCGACCGGGTCGTAGTCCTTGTTCGGGCCTGACATGAGCTCGCTTTCGACGGGGACAGCACCGGAAGTCTAGGAAGCGGGGTCCGGCCAGCGCGAACCGGTTTCGCTCACGGGTCAGCGCCCACCCGCGAATTGCGGTGCGCCCACCCGCGAATTGCGGGAATCTGCACGCGCTCATCGGCGTGTCGCCATGCGCTTTCCCGCAAACGCGGGATGGGCTCAGCGAACCGCCGCAGGCTCGCCGGCTGGGAGCCAGACGCGCATCCGGGCACCACCGGCCGGAGACGACTCGACGTGAAGGGCACCCTCATGAGCCGCGACGAGGCCTCCGACGATGTACAGCCCGAGGCCGGAGCCACCGCTGGAACCGTGCTTCCAGAACTTGGTGAAGATGCGCGGCCGGATCTGCTCGGCGATGCCCACGCCTGCGTCGTCGACGATGAGCTCAGCTCCGCCGTCGGACGTCGCCGTCAAACTCACGGTCACGGGTCCGTCCCCGTGCTTGATCGCGTTCTCGACGAGGTTCGCCACGATCTGCGCGAGCTTGTCACGGTCGACCCAGACGCTGGGCTTCCCCTCGGGCTCGAACGTGATGGCCCGTTCGCCTGGTGCACTCAGGGGTTCGAGCTGCTGCGTGATCGCGTCCACGAGATCGACGGGCTCCTTGCGTACCGAGAGGCGCCCGGTGTCGATGCGGGCGACGTCGAGCAGCTCTCCGATGAGCCTGGTGAGGCGGTCGGCGTCGGCGTCGACGGTCCGCAGCATCAGCTGCCGCTGCGAGTCGGTGAACTTGTCCCATTTGGACAACAGGGTCGCCGTGAAGCCCTTGACCCCGGTCAGCGGAGACCTGAGCTCATGGGCGACCGTTGCGACCAGGTCCGAGTGCTCACGGTCGACGCGTTCACGCGACCGCGCATCGCGCAGGCCCAGGCTGACGGCCGCGACGTCGCCACCGGGGGACTCGCGGTGCAGCCGGGCGGTGACGAGGACCTCCCGCCCCGACTGCGCCCGCCAGGAGGTCTCGAGCATCCTGCTGCGGATCCCGATGCCGTCGTACGGACTCACACAGCTGTACCAGTCGTTCCCGTCGAGATCCTGTAGGGCCACCACTGCAGCCAGGTGCGAGCCGACACACTGCGCGCGCTCGAGCCCGAGCAGCGTGACCGCAGCGGCATTGACATGCGTGACGGAGCCCGTCGCGTCAGCGACAACCACTCCGTCGGGCAGAAGCTCGAGCAACCACGCATCGTCCACCTGCGAACCGGACCTTCCCTCTGTCGACGTCGACAGACTAACGTCCAGATCGTCGAGCGCGC
>JACCUS010000054.1 GCA_013811715.1 Nocardioidaceae bacterium | reverse complement strand
GTACAACTCGTGGCTGACGTCGCAGAACTGCCTGGACGTGCCGGTCGTCGGCGACTGGAACGGGGACCGCCTCACCGACGTGGGCGTCTTCGTCCGGCGAGCGGTGGAGGCGCGTTTCCGGGAGCGGTTGCCGGGTGGTGGTCGGTACCGGCTCAGCTTGGGGTCGCCGACCGACCAGCCGGTGGTGGGGGACTGGAACGGCGACGGAGAGTCCGACGCTGGAGTGTGGAGCCCGAGAAGCCGGGCGTTCACCCTGGCGATCGGTGACGGGCGACGTAAGGTGTCGTTCGGTGACTCCAACGACCAGCCGATCAGCGGCGACTGGAACGGCGACGGGCGCTGGGACGTCGGCGTGTTCGACGCAAGGTCCGCGACGTTCTTCCTTCGTAGCGGAAACGGGAACGTTCGCACGAAGTCCTTCGGTGGGGCGTCGAGCCTGCCTGTCACGGGCGACTGGAACGGAGACGGCCGTTGGGACGTGGGCGTCTACAACCCTTCGACGAGGACGTTCCGCCTGTTGCGACCCGGTGGCCAGACCCAGCGCATCGTCTACGGCACCGCGAAGTCGCTGCCGGTGGTCGGGTTCTGGAACGGGGATGCGCGCAGCGACGTCGGCGTTTGGGACACCCGGACCGGCACCTTCTCCAAGCGGATGGGTCCGCTGACCACCGAGACGATCAGGTTCGGCCACATCCGTTGAGTGTTGCGTCGGAGGACGTGGCGGTTGTCGCGACCAATAGGTCGGACGTCGCGGACTACCTGCGGCCTGCTCGTCGCGGTTGACCCGGGATTCGTCTGCGGTGGCCTCGCCGGAAACTGGCTCAGCTGTCCAGACGAGTCTCAACGCAGGTGACTCGTCTGGGGTTGTGCGGAGAGTCTCGGCGGCAGCATCGCAGACGAATCGGGGATGGCCCGGGCAGGTTCGATGGGCGCGGCCGCGAGGGTGACCACGCGCACCCCCACGACTCAGGCGCCCAGGAGGCTCTGCCCGCAGACCCGCACGACGTTCCCCGTCACCCCGTACGACGCCGGATCGGCAAGCCAGGCCACCGTCTCGGCCACGTCGATGGGCTGGCCGGCTTGGCTCATCGAGTTCATCCTGCGGCCGACCTCGCGCAGCACCACCGGCATGCGCGCGGTCATCTGCGACTCGATGAAGCCCGGCGCGACGGCGTTGACCGTCACCTGACGTTCCGCGGCGAGCGGTGTCAACGCGTCGACAAGTCCGATGACCCCGGCCTTCGAGGTGGCGTAGTTCGTCTGGGCGGCGTTCCCGGCGATCCCCGCGATCGACGCGACCCCGATGATCCTGCCGTTGCGGCGGATCAGGCCTCGCTCGAGGAGCTCGGCGGAGAGTCGATGCGGGGCGATCAGGTTGACGTCGATGACCGACGTCCAGCGGTAGGCCGACATGTTGGCGAGCCTTTTGTCCCGGGTGATCCCGGCGTTGTGTACGACGACGTCGATGCCGCCGTGCCTCTCTTCGACAGCCCGCGTCACGCGTTGGGGCGCGTCGACGGCGGTGATGTCGAGCAGCACCGAGTCCCCGTCGAGCTCGGCCATGAGCTCTTGCAGCCTTGACCCCGCCCGCGGCACGTCGAGGCCGATGACGGTGGCGCCGTCGCGGTGCAACGTGCGGGCGATCGACGCCCCGATCCCGCGGGCGGCACCGGTCACCAGGGCGACCTTGCCGTCGAGTGGTCGATCGGGCTCGGTCGCGGCCCCGTCCGCCTTGTCGAGATCCGCTCCGACGCGGACCACTTGGCCGGAGAGATAGGCCGACTTGGGGGAGAGCAGGAACGTGAGGGTGGAGGCGAACCGGTCCTCGGCGCCCGGAGCGACGTACACCAACGAGACCGTGCCTCCACGCCCCACCTCCTTGCCGAGCGACCGGGTGAAGCCTTCGAGGGCCCGCTGGGCGATGTGCGCCGAGCCGCTGCCGGCGTGGCTGGGTGTCGAACCGAGAACGACGAGGTGAGGGCAGCGATTCAACGACCGCATGGCTGGCGCGAAGAAGTCGAGGATGGCGATCAGCTGCTCGCCGGACTCGATGCCGCTGGCGTCGAAGACCAGGCCGGCGTAGCGCGTGTCATCCTCGATGGCGGTGACCGGCTCGGCGCCGGCGGCCGCGATGGCCGCGACGACCGGTTGGCGCAGGCTGCCCGAGCCGCCGACGAGGAAGCTGCCCGACAGCACGGGGTCGCCGGGCCGGTAGCGGTTGAGCGGCGTCGGGTCGGGAAGGCCGAGGTTTTGGACCACGAACTTGCCGACCCTGGTGCCGGTCAGGCTCTGGTAGGGATCCGCCATCGTCGGGCTCCTCAGTGATGCGTGGGCGGGCAAACGTAACTTGACGGTAGCCACAGCGTCCACATCGGCCGATGTGGAGCCCGCTACCTGGAGGGCCCATGCCGAAGGCGCCGCCCGCACCGCGTCGAGTCGCTGTCGTCGGCGGCAACCGCATTCCGTTCGCGCGCTCTGAACCCTTCTCACCCCTCTGATTTGCCATGTATACAAGCCAAACAGCCTGTTTACATGGCAAATCCGCCGTGCAAACCGAGGGTCTGCCTTGCACACTCAGGCTCGGTATCAGATGTGACAGGTCTGCACTCCTTGACAGCACCAGTACGTAATGAAGGAGGAGCAGTCATGAACGCCACACCAACCGACACCGCGTCACCGCGCGACTCCGTCGAGGTTCCGCGCGCGCCGTACCGCTACTGCGCGCTGCCGCCGCAGCCCGCCCCCGTGCTGCCGCCGAACCTTGGGTTCGAGCGGAGCCGGGCGATCGTCGTCGGCCGCAGCAAGTGGCTGAGTGGGACCGTGCTGCACTACTACTTCTTCGACCGCGAGACCGACGGCGAGACGGTCCGCTTCACCGACGGCACCTCTCGATTCGTCACTTGGGTGGGCGAGGAGGAGCAACGTGCGGTCGTGCGAAGGGCCTTCGAGACCTGGAAGGACCTGGGCATCGGGCTCGAGTTCCGCGAGGTTCAAGACCGCTCGGAGGCCGAGGTCCGCA
>JACCUS010000029.1 GCA_013811715.1 Nocardioidaceae bacterium | reverse complement strand
CGGCGTCGTTGTCGACCCCGAGGACCTCGAAACCCATCTCGGCGAGGCCGGCCGCCTGGCAAGCCCCGAGGTGGCCGGTGCCGATCACCGTGATCCGCGGGGTCTCCAGCCCATCTCTCATCGCTCCGCCTCCCGTCGGGGCAGCTGGCTGGCAGCGCGTCGGCCCATCATCACCAGGCCGGCGAGGACAGCGATCCAGACGACGTGCAGCGCCCAGAAGCCGTCGCTGCGGTAGTCGGGCAGCACCGGACGCAGCAGCTGGTACGGCGCCCGGACGCCCTCGAAGTCGAAGACCCAGGTCAGCCGGCGCAAGAACCCGTCGACCAGCAGGCCCGCGTAATTCAGCACCCCGACGAGCCCGAGCAGCAACGCCGCCAGCCGGCCCCGGTCACCAGCCCCGCCCAGCCACCGCAGCACCAGCAGCAGCGCCAGCGGCAACACGACGACCAGCTGGCGACCTGGCCACCAGTAGCCGTGCATGGTCAGCGCCACGAACGTGGCAACCAGGTAGCCGACCACCATCGGGAGCAACAACGCGCCAGTGCCCGCCGGCCGAGCGCCGGCCGGGCCTGCCCCGCCGTGGCGACGTCGTACCGACAAGAAGCCGAGCGCCACGGGCAGCAGGAGCCAGGCCGGCTGCCACGCCGCCAGACCGAAGCCGCGGTCGACGAGCAGGCCGACGAGTCGAACCGACCGGCCGAGATAGTCGGGTGAGACCCCGACGACCGAGAACTCGCCCGTGGACACGAAATGGTCACCGGTTGCGTACACGGTCCAACCGCCCCAGAGCAGCTGGTGCACCAGCAGATATCCCGCCGCCATGGCGGCCAGCACCCCGCCCGCCACGATCACGTCGCGCCGCTGCTCGGCTCTCCACCAGCGCACCGCCGCCACCACGAAGAGCGCGGCCGCCACCGGGGCGTACTTCACCGACAGCCAGGGCAGCAGCGTGACGGCCACGACCACTGCCACCAACCCGCGTCGCCGGAGCGGCCCGGTGGCCGCCAGCGTCGATGCGGTCACCGCCAGCGCGGCCGGCAGCTCGGGGTAGATCTGGTTGCCGTACACCGCGAACGGCGCCGACGCGGCCGCGACCCCCACCCCCACCGCCGCCACCCGGAGCGGGACCTCGAAGCGACGCACGGCCCCCCACACAGTGAGCCCGGCGAGCACGCCGGCCAGCAGGCAGAGGGTCAGCTTCGCCCCAACCCAGCCGCCCAAGCCCGTCGGTACGGCGACCAGCGTCGGCAGCAGCGGGTCGTGCGGGCTGACCTGGCGGCCGTCGTCGAGGACCCGGGTCTGCACGGGCGGCTCGTCGAACCGGAACTCACGCCAACGCTCGGCGGCCAACTCGTCGGAGATGTCGAGGTCACCGTCTTCGGCGAGCGACAGAGCCGTGAGGAGGTACTGCGTCTCGTCTGCCGAGGAGTGACCGTCCCACGACGACAACACCCCGATGCCCAGCGCGGACGACAACGCGCCCACCGCGCCGACCACAGCCACCGCGAACCGGAGCCGGGCTGCCGTGGGGGGCGGCGAGAAACGCGCAGCCGTGACCGGCGAGATCGGCGTCGTCGTCGCGCTCATCGGCCCGCGAGCAGCTCGCTGCTTCGGCCGGAGACAGCACTTTTCCGGGCGGCGCTGGGGCGGGTGTCGGCACTGCTCCAGGCTGCGCTGGAGCCCGCGGCCAGCTGACGGGCGAGCAGGTCGTCGATGTCCGTGTGCGGGACCCAGCCGACCAGCTCGCGCAGCCTGGCCGTGTCGGCCAGCGTGTGGCTGACCTCGACGTCGGCGGCCGCTACCACGTCCGTAGCGACCTCGACGCCGACGGCGCGGGACACGGCCGCCACGAGCTCACCAAGGGTCCGCCCGGTGCCGGTGCCGACGTTGACGACGCCGCGGACATCGACAGCGGCCAGGTCGACCAGGGCAGTGACCACGTCGCGGACGTCGGTGACGTCGCGACTGCGCTCGAGCGACCCGAACACCCGCAGCGGCGCCCCTTGCTGCGCCGCGGCGAGCCAGCGCGCCAACGCCATCCCGGGCCGCTGACCCGGTCCGGCGACCGTGAAGGGCCGGACGACGCACACTCGACCGCCGGCCAGTGCGTAGGCGTCGCACAGTTGCTCGACGAGCTGCTTGCTGGCGGCGTACCCGCCGCGCGGGTCGAGCGGGTCCGACTCGCGACAGGCCCGGCCACCGCTGGTGCCGCCGTACACCGAGGACGACGACGTCACGACCAGCCGAGCCTCCGGTCGGACGGCGGCCAGCACCCGGGCCATCGCCAGCCCGTTGTCGCGCAGCCGGTGCATGTCGGCGTCAGGGCGGGCGTCGCGGACGTCGGGGCAGCCGGCCAGGTGGTAGACGACATCTGCTCGGCCGAGCGCGGATCGCGCCGCCGGGTGGTCGTCGAGCAGGTCCGCGGTGATCGTGGTGACGTGCATCGGCGCCTGCCGCGGCAGTCGGTCGATACCGGTCACTTCGGCTTGTCGGGCGAGCACTCGGACGAGCTCCTGCCCGATGAACCCGGCTGCACCGGTGACGACCACACGCACCGGTGGCACACGTACTGGTGGCACACGCACTGCCGGCCCTCCTCGACTGTCCCGCCCGCCCAGACAACGGGTAAGGGTAGGCTAACCATACAGGTCGTCGGCGGCAAGGAGGCACCGTCAGTGCTGCGGTGGATGCGGTACGGCGCGGGCGCGCTCGTGCTGGGGTTGGCTGTCGGCTATCTGGCGACCGTCGTCGATGCCGGGGCGGTCGGCGATGTGCTCGGCTCGCTTCGGGCCGATGCTCTCGGCGTGAGCGTCGCCCTCGGCTGCTACGCGGCCGCGTTCGCGTTGCGCGCCTGGGCGTGGCGGGTCGCGCTGCCCGGTCTGGGTCTCGGCCAGTCGTGGGCGGCGTTGCATGTCAGCCTGCTGGGCAACCACGTCTTGCCGTTCCGGCTCGGCGAACCGCTGCGCGTGACCAGCGTGCTGCGGCGTACCGAGCTGCCGACGGGTTCGGTGGTCGCGTCCGCGGTGACGCTTCGTGCCGCCGATCTGCTGATGGTGGTGATGCTGGCGCTGGTCGCGGCCCCGACGTTCGTGCTCGACCGGGCGGGATGGTGGATCTGGCCGCTGTTGGCTGCCATGGCCGGCGTGCTCGCTGTCGGGGTGGTCTGGATCGGCCGGCTGGCCCGGCAGGGAGGGGACGTCCGGCGGCCCACGCCCACGGCCTGGGCCGCGGTGCTGGTGGCATGGACGCTCGAGGCGGTGGTCGTGTGGGAGGTCTGCCGGGTCGCCGGACACGCCATCTCGCCAGCAGCCGCGGTCGCGGTCACGGCGGCGACGATCGCCGTGCAGACCGTGGCACTGACCCCCGGAGGCATCGGGTCGTACGAGGCCGCGGCCACAGTGGCGCTCATCTCCTTCGACGTGCCAGCGGAGCAGGCGTTCGCTATCGCGCTGACGACGCACGCGGTCAAGACCGCCTACTCACTGCTCGTCGGCGCGGTCGCGCTCGTCGCCCCAGCGCCGACGTACTGGGGCTGGTTGCGGCTGCCTCGGAACGGCGGCGTCGGGGCGACCCCGCCCGACCACCCGCCACAGCCGGTGGACCCGTCGGCGCCAGTGGTCGCCTTCTTGCCGGTGCACAACGAAGAGCAGACGGTCGGCGACGTGGTCCAGCGGATCCCTGCCGAAGTCGACGGCCATGCGGTCACCACGATCGTCGTCGACGACGGTTCCTCGGACCGGTCGGCGGAGCTGGCCGAGGCGGCGGGAGCTCGGGTCATCCGGCACCCGGTGAACCTCGGGCTCGGCGCCGCGGTACGCCGGGGGCTGGCCGAGGCCGCCGCCGTCAGCCCGGCGGCTGTCGTCTATCTCGACGCCGACGACGAGTACTTCCCCGAGGATCTGGCCGTCGTGGCAGCCCCCGTCCTCGCCGGTGACGCCGACTACGTGGTCGGGTCACGGTTCGCCGGGGACATCGGGCGGATGCTGCGACGCCGGCGGTTCGGCAACCGGGTGCTCTCCCGCTGGCTGGGGTGGATGGCCCGCCGTCGCGACATCACCGACGGACAGAGCGGGTTTCGCGCCTTCTCCGCGCAGGCGGCCGCCGAGGCCGAGGTCGTGCACGACTACAACTACGCCCAAATCCTCACCTTGGACCTGCTGGGCAAGGGCTTCCGCTACGCCGAAGTGCCCATCAGGTACCGGTTCCGCAGCACCGGCGCCTCGTTCATCCGGCTCGGGACGTACCTGCGACGCGTCGTCCCCGCGGTGCACCGCGAGCTGAACACCGAGCACCGACAGCGGACCGCGGGTCAGTCCTCGACGACGTGGCCGGCGAAGCGGCGCCGAGCCGCCGCCCAAGCAGCCGAGTCGAACCCTTCGTCGCCGAGCGCCTCCACCGCGTCGTAGGCCATCGCGATCGCGTGGTGGCTGTTGTCGTGGACGAACATGCCCAGCCTGCCGAACGTCGTGACCCGGGGCAGCTCGTCTGCCCAGGAGTCGATGCCTTCGAGGTGCCGCTGGTAGCCGGTCGTGTAGATCGGGTACACGCGGCGAAGCCGCCGAGTCTCGACGCCGACGACGCGTAGCGTCGGGAGGCCGAGGCGGCTCACGGTGTCGGCCGCCAGAGCGGCCAGATCGTCATCCGACGCGTGCCATACCTCGTCGTCGAGGCTGCACGGGATCTCGAAGCACAGCACGGTCGAGTCGGCCGGGTCGTGCCTGGACTCCCGGTAGTTCGCCGGCTCGGAGACACGGGTCACCGGTGTCGAGGGGTCCGGCACGTAGTGCGCGTCGTACGCCGTCCAGGGTCGGCCGTCGTGCACGACGTACACCAACAGCATGGCCCGGAACCGCAGGCCCGCGGATGCGTGCAGCGCCCCGGCCGGCGGTTGCGGGGTGGTGATGCGGGCCAGCACCGGGAGCGGGATCGTGGTGAACAGTTGTGGCGCGCTGAGGGTCGCACCGGTGTCGGTCGTCAGCCGGACGCGGTCGTCGAGCACCTCGACGCTGGTCACGTTCGTGTCCAGGCGCAGGTCTGTCCCGGCGTCGACCGCGGCGTCGGCAAGCGTCTCAGCGATCTGCCCGAAACCCCGTACCGGGTAGCGGAAGACCTGCCCCTGGCCGTTGCCGTGCCCGCGGCGCAACATCTTGGCGGCGATCTTCCAGGGCGTGTCCGCGGTGACCCGTCGTCGCGCCTGCTCGACGTCGAGTCCGGCGCCGGGCAGCCCCCAGAGCTTCTGCGCGAACGGCTCGTAGAGGCTCTCGTACAGGGCCGGGCCGAGACTGCCCCGCAGCGCCTCCGCGTAGTTGCCGGGCACGCGCCGTCGCAGCGGTCTGGTCAGGCTGTCGAGCCCGATCCTGGCCAACAGGCCTGGTGGCAGCCTGCGGGCGAGGTCAAGCGCCCGCAGCGGAAAGCCGACCCAGGCGTCGCCGACGTGCAACCGGCCGTTGCGTGGCCGCAGCTGCAGGTCGTCGCCGAGCAGACCCTGCAGGTCGGCAAGGACCCTGGGGTCGGTGTTCGGGTGCAGCCGGTGACTGCCGTAGTCGACCCTGCTGCCGGCGACGGAGAAACTGCCAGACATCCCGCCGACGCCGCCGGAACGCTCCAGCAGGACGACCGACAGCCCGGCGCGGCTGGCTCGCCAGGCAGCCGCGAGGCCGGCGGGACCGGCCCCGAGGACGATCAGGTCCCAGCTGTGGGCCGATGATCGGCCGTCGGCGCGCTGCCTGTCGACGGCGGTGTGCCAGCTTCCGGCAGCGGCTACGGTGAGCTCGATTCGCCCGAGCCCGACCCGGACTCACCGGAGCCGCTCTCGCCCGAGCCCGACCCGGAGCCCGAGCCCGAACCGGAGCCATCGTCCTCGATCTCCCTGACGTCGCCACCGTCGTCGCTACATCCGACAGCGAGGACGCCCATCGACATCACCGCGGGGAGGAGTAGTCCAACTGCTCGGGCTCTACGCATGATCAACCTCGTCCTTCGCTCTGGGCAAGCTTCGCTTGGGCATACAAGTTAGGTTAGGCTACCTTCATATCGCAGCAAAGTTGACCACGCAGCAGCCGAGAGCTGAGGAAGTTCATGCGTAGATCACGCCTGGCGGCCGCCGTGGTCGCGCTGGCTCTGACCGCCGGATGCAGCGCGTTCGCCTCCGACGACGAGGACGTCATCCGGGTCTACTCCGGTCGGCACTACGATCTCGAGCCGGCGTTCGAGGCGTACGCGGAGGAGACCGGCGTCTCGGTGGAGTTCTTGTACGGCGACGACGCTGAGCTGCTCGAGCGGATGAAGGCGGAGGGCGAGGACACTCCGGCCGATGTCTTCATGACCGTCGACGCGGGGAACCTGTGGCTCGCGGCCCAGGAGGGGCTGTTGAGCCCGTTGAACTCGCCCACCTTGGCGGCAGCGGTTCCCGAGGGTCTCCGTGACCCGGGCGATCGCTGGTACGGGTTGAGTCTGCGAGCCCGCACGGTGATGTACAACCCCGCCGCTGTCGACCCCTCGGAGTTCGACGCGACCGATACCTACGCCGGACTCGCCGACCCCAAGTGGGAGGGTCGGCTGTGCATGCGCGACTCCACCAACTCCTACACGCAGTCGCTGATCGCGAGCCTGATCGACGTGCACGGGTATGACGGCGCCCTCGACATCGTCGAGGGGTGGGTGGACAACGGCGTCGACATCATGCCCAACGACGTACTCATCTTGGAGACCGTGGACGCCGGCGGCTGCGACGTCGCCATCACCAACCACTACTACCTGGCGCGGCTGTTGGAGGACAACCCCGACATGAACGTGGTCCCCTACTGGGCCAACCAGGAAGGCAATGGCGTACACGTCAACGTCTCCGGCGCCGGGGTCATCGCCGAGTCGGACAACCCCGAGCAGGCCCAGCAGCTCATCGAGTGGCTGGCGACCAAGGGCCAGAACAGCTTCGTCGACGGCAACCACGAGTACCCAGTGAACCGTGAGGTGCAGCCGGAGCCGCTGATCGCCGGCTTCGGCGAGTTCGACTACGCGCCGATCAACGCCAAGGCGTACGGAGATCTCAATGCGCAGGCCGTCCAGCTGATGGCAGAAGCCGGGTACGAATGACCCTCAGCCCCGCTCCACCGTCGGCTGGTCCCGGGTCGCGTGCAACTCTCGCCCCGGCTGGGGTGCCCCGGCCGCCGACCCGCTCCACGAAACGGCGCGGCTGGTCGGTGGCGGTGTGCGCGATCGCGGCCTTGGTGGTGACCCCGGTGGCCGCCGTCGTGGTGGAGGGGCTGTGGCGCGCCGACTCGGTGCAGTGGCCTGCTGGGCTGGGCTCGATGGTGGTGACGACTCTCGCGTTACTGACGGGGGTGGCGGTCGGCACGTTCGCTGTCGGGGCGGGCCTGGCCTGGCTCGTGACGGCGTACGAGTTTCCCGGTCGCCGGTGGCTGACCTGGCTGCTGGTCTTGCCGTTAGCCATGCCGGCGTACGTCTTGGGCTTCGTGTTCTTGTCGATCTTCGACTATCCCGGTCCGGTGCAGACCGGGCTGCGGTCGGTGTTCGGGGCCGATGTGTGGTTCCCCGAGGTGCGCTCACTGCTCGGCGCGATCGTGGTGCTCTCGCTGACCCTGTACCCGTATGTCTACCTGCTCGCCCGGTCGGCGCTGCTCGAGCAGGCGCCCCGGTCGTACGACGTCGCACGCACGCTCGGCGCCGGACGCCGTCGGGCGGTCCTGCGCGTGGTGCTTCCGCTGGCCCGCCCCTCACTGGCGGCAGGCCTGGCGTTGGTGATGATGGAGACCCTCACCGACTTCGCGACGGTCCGCTACTTCAACGTGCAGCCGGTATCACTGGGGGTCTACCTGGTCTGGAAGGGCAGCTACGACCGCCACTCGGCGACAGCTCTGTCGGTCCTGGTGCTGCTCTTCGCGGTCGGCGTGCTCATGCTCGAGCGCGCGCTGCGCGGCAGGTCCCGGTACCACCAGCATGGGGGGTCCGGCCGAGGCCTCCCCAAGGTGGCGCTGGCCGGCTGGCGCAGGTGGGCGGCCGCCAGCGCCTGCCTTGTCGTGCTGGCCGCCGGCTTCGCGCTCCCCGTCTCCCAGCTGGCCTGGTGGGCCGTCGCGGACTCGATCGCCGACCCCTCGCGCGTCATCGACTCTGGGTTCGCGGAGTCGATGGTGAACAGCCTGGCGGTTGCGGGCGTCACGGCGCTCGTCTGCGTCGCGCTGGCTCTGGTCATCGGGAACGGGCTGCGTCTCAGCGGCGGACGCACGGTGCGGGGCGCCGCGCAGCTGACCACCTTCGGGTACGCCGTCCCGGGTGTCGTGATCGCTCTCGGCGTGCTGGTGGCCTTCGCGGGGCTGGACGCGGCCCTCGAAGGTGTCGGCGTGCCCGGTGGAACGGGGCTGTTGGCCACCGGGTCGGTGCTCGGCATCATCTACGCCTACGTGGTCCGGTTTCTGGCCCCCGCCTACCAGAGTGTGGACGCCAGCTTTGCCAAGGTGTCGCCTGCCATGACGTCGTCCGCGCTCAGCCTGGGCGCCTCCCCGCGCCGGGTGCTCGCCCGCATCCATCTGCCGTTGGCCCGCCCGGGTGTGGTGGTGGCCCTGGTCTTGGTGATCATCGACGCGCTCAAGGAGTTGCCGATCGTCTTGCTGCTCCGGCCGTTCGGCTTCACGACTGTCTCAGTTCGCGTCTATGAGCTTGCGTCGGAGAACCTCTGGCGCAACGCTGCCCTGCCGGCACTGCTGATAGTGGCCGCGGCTACAGTTCCCGTCGTCGTCCTCAGTCGTCGGGTCCGTGTGCCCGAGCTGCTGCGGGAAGACCGCATCCGAAAAGGACTTCTCTGACATGGCCAGCACAAGAGAACTGACCGACGCCATGGTGGTCGATCACCGATCACCTCGACCCGATGCTGCCGTCCTCCGTCTCGACGGGGTGAGCAAGAGCTACGGTCGCGTGACCGCCGTGCACGACTTCGACCTGACTGTCCGTGCCGGTGAGATCCTTGCCCTGGTTGGGCCCTCGGGCTGTGGCAAGTCCACCACACTTCGGCTGGTCGCAGGGCTGGAGCGGCCTGACAGCGGTGCGATCCGCATCGGCGACGAGTCGGTCGCCAGCGACCGCGACTGGCTGCCGGCCGAGCGCCGGCGTGTCGGTCTGGTGTTCCAAGACCACGCGCTCTTCCCGCATCTCAGCGTGGCCGCCAACGTCGCCTTCGGGCTGGACAAGTGGCGGGCACGTAGGCGGCGAGAGCGCGTCAACACCGTGCTGGAGATGGTCGGGCTCGAGCGACTGTCGACGCGCTATCCGCATGAGCTGTCCGGCGGAGAGCAGCAGCGCGTCGCGCTGGCGCGAGCGCTCGCCCCCGAGCCCGCCGTCGTACTGCTCGACGAGCCCTTCTCGAACCTTGACCGCAAGCTTCGCTCCCAGGTGCGTGCCGACACGATGGGCGTGCTACGCGAGACGGGCACGACTGCCATCCTGGTCACCCACGACCAGGAGGAGGCGCTGGCCGTCGGTGACCGGGTGCTGGTCATGCGGGACGGCGGAACCGAGCAGCTGGACTCACCCGACAGGGTCTTCCACACGCCGGTCAACCGGTTCGTCGCGACGTTCATGGGCGAGGCGGATTTCCTGCCTGCGCGCCGGAGCCGTCAGGGGCTGGTCTGCGAGGTCGGTCCGTTGAGCCCAGCCGCCGATGTGGCAGCCGGTGACGAGGTCGAGGTGATGGTGCGGCCGCACGACGTGGTTCTGACACCCGACGCGTCCGGTCCCGGGTTCATCACGCGCGCGGAGTTCCAGGGCGCGTTCATCCTGTACACGACGCAGCTGCCGTCAGGCCGCACGGTGCGATCTCTGCAGCCACACACCGTCACGCTGCCGATCGGGACCGGAGTCAAGGTCGGCATGACCACCGACCACTCACCAACGTTGCTGGTCGGCCACCAGACCGTGCCGCGCCACTCCTGACCCTCCCTCCCGCCGAGGAGTCGCAAACGCACCCGCGAGAGGTCACAGATGCACCCGCGAGAGGTCACAAACGCACCACCCCCGAGGAGTCGCAGCCGCGCCACCCCTGACTACGGCGGACCTTCCCTCCTGGGCTCTTGGGGATGCGTCTACGCCCACCCGCCACAGAACACCCGCCAACCCGCAGACGAATGAGGCAGCACGGCGACCGAATCGGGGTCAGCGGCTCCTGGATCAGAAGGCGGGGCGGAGTTCTCCGACCTCGGCACCGCCACCGTAGACGGGCGCGCGACCGGTCGCTGTCACAGCGGCGCCGTCGACCCCATCTTCGCGGTCGACGCCGAGACGGTGCAGCGCGGCCGCCATCACGGCCGGCCGGGACCGAGGATGCCCGTCGTCGACCTTCAACGCGACCGCGCGCCCGTCCGGCAGCGCGACCGCGTAACACGCCTCTGCCCCAGCCTTGCCGATCGCGCCAGGAATGGCCTTCAACAGCGCGGCCTCGTCTCGTCGGGAGCCCGAGGCGAACTCGGGATGGCCGGCGAACGCCTCCGTCACGCGCCGCTCATGGCTTCCCGGCGCAGCGATGACAAGCGCGCGAAAGGCCCGAGCCAGCCCGGTCAGTGACGCCGAGAAGAGTGGAGCGCCGCACCCGTCGACGCCGACCGACCCGATGGGCTCACCGGTCAACTCGGCAAACGTCTCGGCCAGGGCGCGCTGCAACGGATGCTGGGGTTCGGGGTAGCTGTCGAGCGGCCAGCCGTTGGCCACACATGTCGCCAGCATCGCCGCATGCTTGCCCGAGCAGTTCATCGCGATGGGGGTCTTGTCGAGTCCCGCGCGGACCTGGGCGGCCCGCGCCTCCTGGTCGAGCGGGTAGTCGGCAGGCGTCTGCAGCGCCGACTCGTCCACGCCTGCGCCCGCCAGGATCCGCCGTACGCCGTCGATGTGAAACGCCTCACCGGAATGGCTCGCCCCGGTCAGCGCCAGCAGCTCACCGCGCAGATCGAGCCCGCATCTCAACATGCCCACCGCCTGGATCGGCTTGTTGCACGAACGCGGGTAGATCTGGCCATGTCCGTCACCGATCATCCAGTCGACGCTGCCGTCGGCCCGCAGCGCCACCACGGAGCCACGGTGGCGCCCCTCGACAAAACCGGACCGTACGACGTCGAGCAGAACCTCAACACTCTTCACGGGTCGCGACCCTACCCCGCGCCCGGGCAAACCTTGTCGGGTCGGTCGTGGATCGTCTCGTGACACAATCGCAGGCGTGGCTGAACGCAATGTGTCGATTCCGCAGTGGCTGCCGTCCCAGCGCGAGCTCGACGACCTCGACCTGCTGGTCAATGATTCCTTCAGTCCGCCGCTGAAGGGGTTCGTCGGACCCGACCCGGCCAGCGATGCCGACCCGATCAGCCTGGTGGTCAGCGCGCAGGCGGCGGAGGTGGCCATCGGCGTCGGCAGCCTCGACCTGGTCGACCCCGAGGGGTCGCCGCTGGCACGAGTCGCCGTCACGGGCAGCTACGACAGCGGCGATGGCTGGGTCGGGCTCGCGGGCCCGGTCGAGCAGCTTGGCCGAGGTGAGTTCGGCCCGTTTCGCCACCTCCACAGGTCTCCTGCCGACCTGCATGAGCGGTACGACGCCGGGACGCTTCTCGCCGTACCCGTGACTCGTCCGCTGACCCTGGCCGACATCGCGGCGATCACCGACCGGGCGCACGAGAGCGGCCGCACGCCGCTGCTGCTGGCCTGCGTCGGCGAGGGGATGCCCGACGGTGTGTCCGGTCCCGCGCTCGTGCGCGCCACGCTGCAGGCCGCAGCCTTGGTCGGGCTTGAGACCCAGGTGGTGGCCGTCTCCGTGGCCGACCATGGATGGGACGGGCCGCACGGAGAGTGGCGATCGGCCAACCACTGGCTGCTCGCCTCGGTCGCTGCCGCCTTCGCGGACTCCGTGGTCGAGTTGGACGACGCCGCCCAAGGACCCCGCCCCGAGGCGATCGAGGCGATCGTGACGAGAGACCGCCCTCCGCGCGACAGTCAAGGTGTGGTCGTCTTCTTCACCGGACTCTCGGGGTCGGGAAAGTCCACGCTGGCCAGGGCACTGATAGACCACATCCTCGAAGACGGCGAACGCACCGTCACGTCACTGGACGGCGACGTCGTGCGGCACCACCTCTCCAAGGGTCTGGGGTTCAGCCGCGAGGACCGCGAGACCAACATCGCCCGGATCGGGTTCGTGGCCGCCGAGATCTCCCGACACGGCGGCGTCGCCGTCTGCTCGCCCATCGCCCCGTTCGAGTCGACGCGCGCGCAGGTCAGGCAGATGGTCGAGCGCGCCGGCGGCGGCTTCGTCTTGGTCCACGTGGCCACGCCCCTCGAAGAGTGTGAGCGTCGGGACAGGAAGGGTCTGTACGCCAAGGCCCGGGCGGGGCAGATCTCGGACTTCACCGGCATCTCCTCCCCCTATGAAACGCCGGCCAAGGCCATCAAAATCGACACAACTAATAGAGATATTGCACAATGTCTCGACGAGTTACTCGACGCGCTGGCCGCCGACGGCTGGCTGCACCGCTGACACCACGGAGGCCGCATGCTGCAGGCTGCCGAGCAACTGCTCGCGGACGGGCTGTTCACGACCTACGGCCTGGAGATCAAGACGGCCATCGCCGGCTTCCTCGTCGGCATCGTCGTCGGCATCACCGGCATGGGCGGCGGCGCCCTGATGACGCCGGCTCTCATCTTCTTGGGGGTGGGAGACGCGGCGACCGTGGTGACGGCCGACCTGACCGCGGCGGCCGTCTACAAGAGCGGTGGCGCCGCCGTGCACTGGCGCGGGGGGTCACCGAATCTCGCCCTGGCCGGCTGGCTGATCCTCGGATCGGTCCCGCTGGCGTTCCTCGGCCCGCATCTGGTCACCTGGGTGGCCCCGGAGAGCGACTTCGACGACTTCCTCAAGCTGTGCATCGGTTTCGCCCTCCTCCTCGCCGCGTCCACCTATGCGCTGCGGCTGTACATCCAGCTGCGCCACGTGCGCTCCGGCCGCCACGATGGTGCCGGCCCCCCCAAGATCCGGCCGGTCCCGACGGTGTTGGTCGGCATGCTCGGAGGGCTGCTGGTGGGTATCACCTCGGTCGGATCGGGTTCGGTCATCATGATCGCCTTGTTGATGCTGTACCCGACCCTCTCCGCGGTGCGGCTCGTCGGCACCGACCTGGTGCAGGCGGTGCCACTCGTGCTCGCCGCGGCGGTGTCGAACATCATCGCGCACGGGCTGGACTGGGGGATCACCATTCCGCTGATCATCGGCTCGGTGCCGGGCACGATCATCGGCGCGAAGATCGCCCCCCGGGTGCCCGCGTCGTTCATCCGCCGCGCCATCGTCGTCGTACTCACGATGTCGGGTCTGGCGCTTCTCGACAAGGCCGG
>JACCUS010000023.1 GCA_013811715.1 Nocardioidaceae bacterium | reverse complement strand
TGGACCTGTACGGCCGCGGTGAGCCGGCCGACGCGATCACGGCCTCGGCCGAGCTGACCCGGGCCGGCGACCTCGCGCGGGTCGGCGGGGCGCCGTACCTGCACACGCTGGTGGCGGGCGTGCCGGTGGCCGCGAACGCCGGCTACTACGCGGCCATCGTGCGGGAGAAGGCGATCCTGCGGCGGCTGGTCGACGCCGGCACCAAGATCGTGCAGATCGGGTACGCCGCCGAGGGGCAGGTCGACGACGTGGTCGATCAGGCGCAGGCCGAGGTCTACGGCGTCACCGACAGACGCACCTCGGAGGACTACGCGCCGCTGGCCGACCTGATGGAGCTCACGATCGACGAGCTCGAGGCGATCAGCAACAGGGACGGCGCGATGGCGGGGGTGCCAACCGGGTTCGCCGACCTCGACGAGCTGACCAACGGTCTGCACGGCGGCCAGATGATCATCGTGGCGGCGCGACCGGCGGTGGGCAAGGCGCTGGCCCTCGACACGCCGCTCCCGACGCCCACCGGCTGGACCACCATGGCCGAGGTCGCGGTGGGCGATGAGCTCATCGGCGCCGACGGCCGGCCGACTGTGATCCTCGCCGCCACCGAGGTGATGCGCGACCGGCCGTGCTACCGGGTCTCCTTCTCCGACGGCACGTCGATCGTGGCCGACGCCCAGCACCAGTGGCGCACCGAGTCCGAGTCGGTCGCTGAGATCCGGACGACCGAGACTCTCGCTGCCGAGGTCGGGGCCGGCCGGCTCCACCTCGTGGCGGGGCATGAGCCACTGAGGGGGCGCGCCGCGTTGACGCACTGGACCTGCCCGCGGGTGCAGTGCACCGGCGGCGCGTCGGGGCCGGCTGGCTGGAAGGTCGCCGAGGTGGCGCCGGTCGAGAGCGTGCCGGTGCGGTGCGTGGAGGTCGACAACAGCGACCATCTGTACCTCGCCGGGCACGCGATGATCCCCACGCACAACTCGACGCTGGGCTTGGATCTCGCGCGGTCGGCCTCGATCAAGCACGGGCTGGCGAGCGTGATCTTCTCGTTGGAGATGAGCCGCACCGAGATCACCATGCGGCTGCTGTCGGCGGAGGCGCGCATCCCGCTGCATCACATGCGCAACGGCAAGATGAGCGACGACGACTGGAACAAGCTGGTGCGCAAGATGGGCGAGGTCTCCGAGGCGCCGCTGTTCATCGACGACTCACCGAATCTGACGATGATGGAGATCCGCGCGAAGGCGCGCCGGCTCAAGCAGCGCAACGACCTGCGGCTGATCGTCGTCGACTACCTGCAGCTGATGACGTCGGGCAAGAAGGTCGAGTCGCGTCAGGTGGAGGTCTCGGAGTTCTCCCGGCAGATCAAGCTGCTCGCAAAGGAGCTCGACATCCCCGTAGTCGCGATCGCCCAGCTCAACCGCGGCTCGGAGCAGCGGACCTCCAAGCGCCCATTGCTGTCAGACCTGCGCGAAAGCGGCTCGCTCGAGCAGGACTCGGACATGGTGATCCTGCTGCACCGCGAGGACATCTACGAGAAGGAGTCGAGCCGCCCCGGCGAGGCCGACCTGATCGTGGCCAAGCACCGCAACGGCCCCACCAAGGACCTCGTGCTCGCCTTCCAGGGCCACTACTCCCGCTTCGTCGACATGGCCCACTAGGCATGGCGGAGGAGCGCAGCAGCAGTGTGGAGATGCAGTCATCTTTGAAATCTGGCGGAACTTCTTTGATAAGTGACGTTGTGTCGCGTTGAGGGCTGCGACCGCGGAGGGCGCCGGTCACCGCCGAGCAGGGTGTACGTCTTTCCACCTTCCACCTTCCACCTTGGCACGGGCGCTCGCCTGCTTCGATGCGGTGGTTGGCATCAGGCGGCGTCGTGGAAGACGAGGCCGAGGGTGAACCGTCGCCCGGAGCGGATCACGGAGACCCCGTGCCGCATCGGGGCGGTCGACCAGCCGCGTTTAGGCTGCACCGGTCGGTCGCGGGTGGTGAACACAAGCCCGTGGCCGTGCGGGATGAGGGTGGCGGTGGCGCGGGACTGGGCACGTGGGCGCTGTTCGTAGAGCAGGAACTCGCCGCCGGTGTGGTCGACGCCGGGGTTGTTGAGGTTGATCACGACCTGCAGGGGGAACACCAGCTCGCCGTAGAGGTCTCGGTGCAGCGCGTTCCAGTCACCTGCGCCGCACTTGAGCAGGATCGGGGTGGACTTGGTCTGCCCCGCGGCGTGGCACATGTCCAGCCATTCCTCGAGTCTGTCCGGCCACGGCGTCTCGCGGCCCAGGCGGGCCCACCACTCACGGGCACGCGGTCGCGCCATCGGCTGACGTTGCGTGGTCTGGCGCTGGCCTTCACGCTGGTCGCAGTCGTGGTTTCGGCGGGGTTCATGCTGCTGCCTCCAAGGTGAGCAGGGTCTTCTTGGCGTCGGTGCCGCCGACGTATCGGCCGAGGGTGCCGTCGCTGCGGATGGCGCGGTGGCAGGGCACCACGATCGGCAGTGGGTTTGTGGCGCATGCCGACCCGGCGGCGCGGAATGCCTTGGGGCTTCCGGCGGCGGCCGCCAAGGTGGCGTAGCTGGCCGTGGTTCCGAAGGAGACCCCGCGCAGGTGGGTGAGCACGTCGCGGCGGAAGCCGTGGGAGAGCCGGAAGTCCAAGGGAAGGTCGAAGGCGGCCCGCCGACCGGTGAAGTATTCCTCGATCTCACGGGCGACGGCCTCCAGCCGGGCAGGGGCCTGCAGCACCCGTGGACTGATGCTGCTGGCCAGCTCCTCCAACACTCGGTCGTGGCCTTGGACTGCGTAGGCCACCTTGACCAGCCCCTGCTCGGTCGCGGCCACCAGCAGCGCACCGACCGGGGTGTCGAGCGTGCGGTATGCGATGTCGAGGATCCCCTCGGCTTGCGCTACGGCGACGAGCCGATCGTGGAGCCGGTGCAGGTGCGCGGCGCTGCCGGACAGCGCCCGGCCCAGCTCATCTGTCAGGTCACCGGTCACGTCAGTGGTCGGGTCGCCATTCGGGTCGTGGGTGGTCATCAGGGTCCTGCTCTCCGTGCGGCGGCGTTCGGGTAGGAGCGTCGCAAGGTGGTGATGCCGTCGGCGGCGGCGCGCCGGGCGGCATCGGTGCTGCCGCCGAGAATGGCGGCGACATCGGCATAGGGCAGGCCGGCCACATAGTGGTAGACGACGGCCCGCTTCTGTTTGTCCGGTAGCTGCTTCAGTGCGTCGACGAGGTCGAGATCCCGGCTGTCCGCAGCGGCTGCAGTCCCGGCCCCAGTGACGGTCCCGGTGACTACCTCCGGAGTCTCAGCGACCGGTGAGGCGCGGCGCGCTACCGCGCGGGTGATGTCGATGGCCTTGCGGTGCGCAATGGTCACCAGCCAGGCCTGCACATTGGCGTCGGCCGGCAGTTCGGGAAAGTGACGCATTGCCGACAGGAACGTCTCCGACCAGGCATCGTCGGCGTCGACGGCCCCGACCACGGCCCGGCACACGCGCAGCACCGTGGCTCCATGCCTGGCGACGATCGCCTCGAACG
>JACCUS010000022.1 GCA_013811715.1 Nocardioidaceae bacterium | reverse complement strand
GAGTCGGGCGAGCAGCCTCGTGGCCTGGCCCACCTTGCAAGAAGACGAGGAACGGACGGTCCAGCCCGTCCGGGTCGGCGACCTCCCGGGCGAAGACCGTGATCCGTTCGCCATCGGGCCGTGCGTGATCCAGCGGCACGACGAACTCGTGCTCGGTGAGGAATAGACCCGGGACGCGGAAGGTCGTGGCCATACCAGGATTGTCACACGGTTCCGCACGGCCCCAGGTACGCCGGTAGGGTCGCTCCGGGCGTGACCGTTGAAAGGAGGCAGCGTGAGGGGTGGATGGTCGCATCCGGCTCGACTCGTGCCGTTGGCGTTCCTCGCCGCGATCACGGTCGGCACGGTGCTTCTGATGGTGCCTGTCTCCCGCACGGACGACTCAGCGCCCGCGTTCCTCCCAGCTGCCTTCACCGCGGTGTCGGCCGTCTGCGTGACCGGGCTGACGCCGGTGGACCCGGCGACGTACTGGACGCCGTTCGGTCAAGGGGTCATCTTGGCGCTGATCCAGATCGGCGGCTTCGGGATCATGACCCTTGCCACGCTGCTCAGCCTGATGGTCGCCGGCCGCCTCGGGCTGCGCAACATGATGGTCGTGCAGAGCGAGAGCCATTCGGTCAATCTCGGCGATGCACGGACCGTGCTGCGCCGAGTGGCGGTCACCATGGCGCTGTTCGAGACAGCCCTGGCCGTCGTGCTGACGGCGCGGTTCAGGGTGGCGTACGACGACAACTGGGCTGATGCGCTCTGGCACGGGATCTTTCACGCCGTCTCTGCCTTCAACAACGCCGGCTTCGCCCTCTACAGCGACAACATCATCGGGTTCGTCACCGACCCCTGGATCTGCGTGCCGCTCTCCGTCGGGGTGATCGCGGGAGGACTCGGGTTCCCGGTGCTGGCCGAGCTGCATCAGCGCGCCCGCCGGCCGGCGTACTGGACCATGCACACACGGCTCACCGTGTACGGCTCGCTGCTGCTGCTCGTGGTCGGGACCGGAGTCGTGCTGATCTTCGAGTGGTCCAACCAGGGCACTCTCGGGGACCTGTCGGTCGGCGGCCGGATCGTCGCCGCCGTGACCGGTGGCGTGATGCCGCGGACGGCCGGCTTCAACAGCATCGACTACGGGGCCATCACACCGGAGACACTGGTGTTCACCGACGGGCTCATGTTCATCGGCGGCGGCAGTGCAGGCACCGCGGGTGGGATCAAGGTGGCGACCTTCTTCTTGCTGGCGTTCGTCATCTGGGCCGAGATCCGCGGCGAGGCCGACGTCAAGGTCGGGCATCGCTCGATCTCGGCGGCGACGCAGCGGCAGGCGTTGTCGGTGGCCCTGCTCGGAGTGGGGGTCGTCGCGTTGGGGACGGTGACGATACTGGTGCTGAGCGAGTACTCGCTCGACGTGGTGCTCTTCGAGTCGATCTCGGCGTTCGCCACGGTCGGTCTGACGACCGGCATCACTGCAGATCTGGCGGCGCCGGCGCAGGTCGTGCTGATGACCTTGATGTTTGTCGGTCGAGTTGGCACGATCACGGTGGCGACCGCGCTCGCGCTGAAGACGCGCCACCGTCACTACCAGCTCCCGGAGGAGAGGCCGATCATTGGCTAAGAACAACAAGTCGAGCGGTCATGAGCCGGTCGCCGTCATCGGCCTCGGCCGGTTCGGCTCGTCGGTCGCGGAGTCGCTGATCCGGATGGGACACGAAGTGCTCGGGATCGATGAGGACGCCGGGCTCGTGCAGCGCATGGCCGACGAGTTCACCCACGTCGTCCAGGCCGACTCCACCGACGAGGCGGCCCTCAAGCAACTCGGGGTGGACGGCTTCTCCCGTGCTGTCGTCGGCATCGGAACCGATGTCGAGGCGAGCGTGCTGACGGTGCTGGCGCTGGCCGAACTCGGCGTGCAGGAGATCTGGGCCAAGGCGAACACCAAGAAGCACGGCCAGATCCTGCACCGCGTGGGCGCCGACCACGTCGTCTACCCCGAGACGGCGATGGGGGAGCGGGTGG
>JACCUS010000019.1 GCA_013811715.1 Nocardioidaceae bacterium | reverse complement strand
TCCGACACCAGGTGGTGCGGTGCCGCGTGGGTCACGGTGACGGTCACCATGTCCCCCGGCCGCATCGACGCCTGCCCCGCCCCGAAGTGCACCAGCCGGTTGTCGCGGGCGCGGCCCGAGCGTCGGTGGGTGGCGGCGTCCTTGCGCCCCTCTCCCTCCGAGACGAGCACCTCGACCGCACGCCCCTCGAACGCCCTGTTCTGCTCCCACGCGATGTCGTTGACCAGCGCGACGAGCCGCTCGTAGCGCTCCTGCACCACCTCGCGCGGCAGCTGCCCTTCCATGGTGGCGGCCGGGGTGCCGGGACGCTTGGAGTACAAGAACGTGAAAGCGCCGCTGAACCGCGCCTCTCGCACCATCGACATCGTCTCGTCGAAGTCGGCCTCGCTCTCGCCCGGGAAGCCGACGATGATGTCGGTCGTGATCGCCGCATCGGGGATCGAGTCGCGCACCCGTTCGAGGATGCCCAGGTAACGGTCTCGACGGTAGGAGCGACGCATCGCCTTCAACATGGTGTCTGAGCCCGACTGCAACGGCATGTGCAACGACGGCATCACGTTCGGCGTCTCGGCCATCGCGGCGATCACGTCGTCGGTGAAGTCGCGCGGATGCGGCGAGGTGAACCGCACCCGCTCCAGCCCGTCGACCTCACCGCACGTGCGCAGCAGCTTGCCGAAGGCGAACCGGTCGCCGAAGTCGACGCCGTAGGAGTTGACGTTCTGGCCCAGCAGGGTGACCTCGACGACACCTTCGGCCACCAGCGCCTCGATCTCCGCGAGCACGTCGCCCGGGCGCCGGTCCTTCTCGGTGCCGCGCAGCGACGGCACGATGCAGAACGTGCATGTGTTGTTGCAGCCGACGCTGATCGCGACCCAGGCGGCGTACGCCGAGTCGCGGCGGGTCGGCAGGGTCGACGGGAAGACCTCGAGCGAGTCGAGGAGCTCGACCTGCGCCTCGTCGGCGATGCGCGCCCGTTCGAGCAGCACCGGCAGCGAGCCGATGTTGTGGGTGCCGAAGACCACGTCGACCCACGGCGCACGCCGGGTGATCTCGCTCCTGTCCTTCTGCGCGAGGCAGCCGCCGACGGCGATCTGCATGCCCGCGTTGGCCGCCTTGACCGGGGCGAGGTGGCCAAGGTTCCCGTACAGCCGGTTGTCGGCGTTCTCCCGCACCGCACACGTGTTGAAGACGACGACGTCGGCGACCCCGCCGCCCTCCGCCCGCACGTAGCCGGCCTCCTCGAGCAGGCCCGAGAGGCGCTCGGAGTCGTGCACGTTCATCTGGCAGCCGTACGTCTTGACCTCGTAGCTGCGGCCGGCCGCGCCAGCGTGAAGGAGGGTGTTCATGACCGGTCAAGGGTACGGCGACCTGCGCGGCTCGCCCAAACCTGCCGCCCCCGAGCGCGCCGGCCCCGATAGCGTGGTGCCGCGTCGCACTCGGCTCGATCCAGGGGGCTGCCTCCATGACCGGACACGCTCGATGACCAGGCATGACCAATGACCGGGCACGACCAATGACCGGGCACGACCAGCTGGCGCGCCGCCTCAGCACTGGCGACGCCGTGGTCGTCGGGCTCGGCGCCATGCTCGGCGCCGGCGTCTTCGCCGCCTTCACCCCGGCCGCCGACGCGGCCGGCACCTGGCTGCTGCTCGGGCTGGTCGTCGCAGCCGTCGTCGCCTACTGCAACGCCACCTCGTCGGCTCGACTGGCGGCGATCTACCCCGAGTCCGGGGGCACCTACGTCTACGGGCGCCGGCGGCTCGGCGACTTCTGGGGCTATCTGGCCGGCTGGGGCTTCGTCGTCGGCAAGACGGCGAGCTGCGCGGCGATGGCACTCACCGTCGGCTTCTACGTCTGGCCCGACCAGGCCCGGGCGGTGGCCGTCGCGACCGTGGTCGCGCTCACGGCGCTGAACTACTTCGGCGTCCACAAGAGCGCGTTGGCGACGCGGGTCATCGTGGGACTGGTCCTCGTCGTACTCGTCGTCGTGGTCGCCGGGTCGCTGCTGGGTGGCGGCGCCGAGCGGGCCAACCTCGCCGTGGACGGCGAGCTCGACGTGCGCGGCGTGTTGGAGTCGGCTGGCCTGCTCTTCTTCGCGTTCGCCGGCTATGCCCGCATCGCCACCCTGGGCGAGGAGGTACGCGACCCGAGCCGGTCGATCCCGCGCGCGATCCCCCTCGCCCTCGGCATCACGTTCGTCGTGTACGCCGCCGTGGCCCTCTCGCTGCTGGCGGTGCTCGGTGCGGACGGGGTCGCCGCCAGCGAGGCGCCGCTCGCCGATGCGGTGGCGTCGGGCGACTGGTCCGCCCTCGAGCCGGTCGTCCGGGCGGGAGGCGCGGTCGCCGCGCTGGGCTCGTTGCTGGCCCTGATCTTGGGAGTGTCGCGCACCACCTTCGCGATGGCCCGAGACCGGCATCTGCCGGGCGGGCTGGACGCCGTCCATCCGCGCCACCGGGTTCCGCACCGCGCCGAGCTGGCGGTCGGGGCGGTGGTGGTGGCCGTGGTGCTGGTGGCCGACGTCCGCGAAGCGATCGGATTCTCGTCGTTCGCAGTGCTCGTCTACTACGCGATCGCCAACACCAGCGCGCTCACTCTCCGGCGCGACCACGGCTCCGCCTTGGTGCCGACGGCAGGGCTGATCGGCTGCCTTGTGTTGGCGTTCGCGCTGCCGTTCGCCTCCGCCGCCGTCGGCTTGGGCGTGCTCGTCCTCGGCGCGCTCGTCTGGCTGCTCCGCCGCCCCCTTCCCCGTTGACCGTCCGCCACCCCCGCCACCCGTCTGCTGTTTGCCATGTATGCAAGCCAAACGGCTTGCATACATGGCAAATCTGCCTTGCACACTGTGGATTTGCCTTGCAATCTCCGGCTCCGGGCTGGCGCGGTTACTTCGGGAAGCAGGCCCGTGCTGCCCGCGAGGTGCTAAGCCCGCACGGTGACCGGGTGCCGTACAACGGCCCAGAACAGGTAGCCGTCGGCGTTGAACGGCACCGTGTCGGGCTGCCGCCGTCCGGAGCGGTCGGTGGCCCGGGCCAGCAGCTCGTAGTGGCCCGGCGCCGGCGGCGTCCACGCCAACTCCCACCGGGCCCACCCATGCCGCTCGTTGGGCCCGAAGAGCGTCGGCGAGACCCAGCTGTCGCCACCGTCGAGACTCACCTCGACGGACTCGATCGCGGCCGCGCCCGACCAGGAACGGCCCCTCAGCACGGTCACAGACCCGGCTCGGAGCGTCGCATTCCACGACAGCTCGAAGGCGCTCTTAACCGGCAGCACGTCCAGCGCCGCACCCTCGGCGCCGTACTCCTCGCCCCTCAGCCGGTAGAAGACGGTGTTCCACGGCGAGGTCATCGGCTGGGTCGAGACCTCCAGCTCGCCCAGCCACTTGATGCTCGCAACGCCGACCCATCCAGGCACGAGCAGCCGCGCCGGGAACCCATGGTCCGGCGGCAGCGGTTCGCCGTTCATCTCCAGTACGACGAGCACGTCGTCGAGCGCCTTCGCGACCGGGATCGGCCGCCGCACGCGGCCGTGGTCGACACGCTCGTGCACGTAGGGCTCGTCCAGCCCGACGGCCATCACCTCGATGGCCTCGGCGACGACTCCGGCCCGGTGGAGCACCTCTGCCAATGGCACACCACCCCACGTGGCGACCCCGATCGCCCCGAGAGCCCAGTCCGTCCCGGGTGCGGGGCTGGCCTGCTGGCTGTCGAAGAAGCGGCGGCCGTTGCCGGTGCACTCGAGGGCGGAGGTGATCGTTCGTGCGGGCATGGCGCGCAGCTCGTCGAGGCTGAAGCGGATAGCCTGCTCGGAGGTCGGCGCGGCGCGGAGCCCGTCGCCGTACACGCTGAGTCGGTACGTCGCCGGGTCCACCACCGGAGTGCTGGTGTGGTTGCGGACGAAGAACGCCTCGGTGGGCGTGCAGAACTGCGTGGAGTCGACGCCGTCCCAGCGCATCTCGACATCGGTGCCGTGGTGGACGAAGCAGTCCCGGTCCACCTCGCCCGTGCCAGGCTCGCCGCCGGTCTCGCTCGTCGTCATGGCGCCGATGCTAGCGCGAAAGTAGACCGAGACTGTGGACTTAACTCCACTGGCTGGACGGTCACCCGAACCAATGGCGTACGTCGAGAGTGCACACGACTTCGGTGTCGGGGACCCTGCCCGGCGCTGCCGGCTCGTCGATCCACAGACCCTCGGAGAAGCCACACTTCGCCAGCACGCGCCGCGAGCGGCCGTTGCGGTGGCTCGGACAGGCGATGAACCGAGGCGCGTCCGGATAGTCCCGAGCCAGCACATCGCGGCAGAACTCCCAGACCATCCGGGTGCCGAGCGCCTTGCCGACGAGGTCGGGCGCACCGATCAGGTAGTCGAACCCGACCGCCTCCATGTCCCGCGTCTTCACCGCGTCGGGATGGTCCGACACCCGGTAGTCCTGCAGATAGCCGACCGCGGCGTCGCCGATCTCCACGACCCACATCCGGGTCGGCACGTCCCCGGCCAGCCGCGGCGCGAAGCGGGCCGCCACCGTCGCCTCGTCGATCAGCTCGCCGTGGAACCACTCACGCACATGCGGCGCGGTCCGCCACCGCGCCACGTCGGCGAAGTCCGTCTCGGCCATAGGACGAAACCTCGGCGCCGCCAAGCCTATGTGCGAAACCCGCTCGATCTGGGCCTGAGCCACGAACGACGGCCGTACCCGCCGCATCGCCTGCTCGGCGCTCAACCACTCGAACCGGTCGTGCTCGGGGTCGACCAGCTCCACCTCGGTGTCGCCCTGCACGTCGAGGGCGAAGACGGCCCAGGACCCGCCGCCGCCCGAGCGGCGACCCATGTCCACCGCCCATGGCAGCCGGCCGGTTATACCGGCCTCCTCGGCGAGCTCCCGCAGCGCCGACGGGTACACCGCCTCCCCCGGCTGGCGACAGCCTGCCGGTGAGGTCCAGGCCCAGTCGCCTTCGTAGTCGGCGCCCTCGGCGTTGCGATGCAGCAGCAAGAACTCCGGGTGCCCGGCCGGCCCCGGACGTCGTACGACGACAGCGCAGCCGGGTGGGTCGTCGAGCGCGATCTCCAGGCCGTCCCAGGTCCGCGGCACCTCACGCGATGGCATGGCAGGATGCTAACAAGCCCGCCGAGACGTCAGTTCCGCGCCGACACGCCGGCAGAATCGGGCCGTTGTTGACCTCTCGGCGAGGGGGTAGGTCAGCGGGCCACCTCGGTGGCCCGCGACTCGCGTACCACCGTAACCTTGATCTGGCCCGGGTAGGTGAGCTCGTGCTCGATCTGCTTGGCGACGTCACGGGCGAGCACCTGCGCCTGGAGGTCGTCGACGACGTCGGGCAGCACCATCACCCTGAGCTCGCGACCGGCCTGCATCGCGTACACCCTGTCGACGCCCTCCGCGGACATGGCGATCTCCTCGAGTCGCTCGAGTCGCTGGACATAGGCCTCCAGAGACTCACGCCTGGCTCCCGGGCGGCCTCCGCTGATCGCGTCGGCGGCTTGGGTGATGATCGCCTCGACGGTGCGCGGCTCGACCTCGTTGTGGTGCGCCTCGATCGCGTGCACGATGTCGTCCTGCTCGCCGTGCCTGCGAGCCAGCTCCGCCCCGACGATCGCGTGACTGCCCTCGACCTCGTGGGTCAGCGCCTTGCCGATGTCGTGCAGCAGCGCGCCACGCATGCACAGCGCCCGGTCGAGACCGAGCTCGTCGGCGATGAGGCCGGCCAGGTGTGCGGACTCGACCAGGTGGCGCAGCACGTTCTGCCCGTACGACGAGCGGTAGCGCAGCTGGCCGAGCGTGAAGACGAGGTGCGGATCCATCGAGGTGATGCCGACCTCGACCAGGGCGTCCTCGCCGGCGCGTTGGCAGAGCCGGTTGACCTCCGCGAGGCTGCGCTGATGGACATCTTCGATCCGGCTGGGGTGGATGCGACCGTCGGAGACCAGCTCCTCGAGGGAGATGCGCGCCACCTCACGCCGTACCGGGTCAAAGCACGACAGCAGCACCGCCTCGGGGGTGTCGTCGATTATCAGGTTGACGCCGGTCGTCTGCTCGAATGCCCGGATGTTGCGTCCTTCTCGACCGATGATGCGGCCCTTCATGTCGTCGCCGGGCAGCCGGACTACGGAGACGACCGACTCCGTCGTCTGCTCTGCGGCGAGCCGCTGGATGACCGTGGAGAGAATGCGACGCGCTCGGGTCTCGCCGTCGTCGTGGGCGGCGCGTTCGATGTCCCTCGTGATGATCGCCGCCTGCCGCTTGGCCTCGGTCTGGATCTCCTCGACTATCTCGGCCTTGGCCTGCTCGGCGGTCAGCCCCGAGAGTCGCTCGAGGATAGCGTGCCGCTCTGCCGCGATATCGAGGAGTTCGGCTCGGCGGCTCGTGAGATCCTCATCTAGCTGGGCCAGGTCGGTGGCTCGCTCGTCGAGGGTGCGGGCGTCGGAGTCGAGACGCTCCTCGCGCTCGGCGAGCCGGTGCTCACGGCGCTCGAGGTCGGTTCGCTGCTCGTGCATGTCGTGACGCATGAGCCGGGTCTCCTCCTCCGCCTCATGCTGGACCGCCCGGAGCTTCTGTGCCGCCTCCTTGGCCTGCTGCTGCGCCTGTGCAGCGTCCTCGGCCTGCTGCTGCGCCTCGGCCGAGTGCTGCGTTGCCTGACGCATCTCGTCGGTCTCGATGCCTGCTTGCCGCTGGATCGACGCGGCCTCACTGTGCATGGCATCGGAGCCGGTGGCGACGAGAGGGTCGAGGACAGTGGGGGCATCGGTGTCTCTGACGTGGGACCGAGACGGCCCTGGATCCGGTCGGTCGAGGGGGGAGTCGGCCGCCGAGCGAGAGGCGCGCATCATGGCCAGCGCGAGCAGACCCACCAGGGCGGCAGCCCCGATAACCGCGATGACCACCCAGACAAGCTCGGGCATGAGTATCCCTTCGTCGGACCAGCCACTTGGTCATGGCGGGCGAAGGAACGTCGAAAGCGAAACGACGGCCCACGAGTCGCTCGGTTGAGCGCTCGCTGAGCGGCGGGCTCCTCCTTGTCTTCTGGCGCGCCGGCGGCTGGCCGCCTCCGCATGCCGCGTCGGTCGGTTGCCACCATCGGTCACGTTGGCGGTTGAGTCATTCGTTTGCGTTTCAGGTTGTTCGTGTGCTGCTTCGCTTGCGTTCCTTGGTGAATTCCACGTTAAGTGGCCGCGAAATCCCGGTCAAGCGAGCCTCGCTGAAATCAGCCCAAACGGTCGTCTTCGTCGCATTCGCTGGGTCCAGCGATCCGCGCCTCGCTGTCGAACTCGGCGCCGGTGCCGTACGGACGGTCACTCTCGCCCGCTGCGTCGACCGCCTCCCGCACGAGCCGAGCGGACAGAGCCGACGGATACCCCTTGCGTGCGAGCAGGCCGGTCAACCGCCGAAGCCGGGTTTGGCGGTCCAGCCGGCCCATCGTCCTCAGCTTGCGGTCGACGAGCCGGCGAGCAGCGGCGACCTCTGCTTCGGTGTCGATGGTCGCCACAGCGTCGCGGACTACCTCGTCATCGACGCCCTTGCGCCGCAGCTCCAAGCTCAGCGCTCGCTTGGACAGCCCCCGGCTCGTCTGCCGCGACCGCACCCAGGCCTCGGCGTACGCAGCATCGTCGACCAGTCCGACATCCTCGAAGCGGTCGAGGACGGCAGCGGCAACGTCGTCCGGGACGTCCCTGGCGGCGAGCGCGTCGGCCAGCTCGTGCCGGGACCGGGGCTGCCCGGTCAGCTTGGTCAGCACGATGTTCCGCGCGATCGACTCCGGATCGGCAGGTGGCCCGAGGTCCCGGCCAGGATCCTCAGGCTCCACCTGCCGGCGCTGGCCCCTGCTGCGCCGCGCCGACTGCGGACCTGCCATCAGAAGTCGATGTCGGTCGGCTCCGCCTTGGCATCACCGTCGGACACGTCGGCTCCGATGCCGAGCTTCTCCAAAATGCGCTTCTCGATCTCGTTGGCCAGGTCGGGGTTGTCGCGCAGGAACGTGCGTGCGTTCTCCTTGCCCTGCCCGAGCTGGTCTCCTTCGTAGGTGTACCAGGCGCCGGCCTTGCGGACCAGTCCCGTCTCGACCCCGACGTCGATCAGGCCGCCCTCGCGGCTGATGCCCTGGCCGTACATGATGTCGAACTCTGCTTGTTTGAATGGCGGGGCGCAGTTGTGAACAAGGATGTCCTCGGCGGTCAGGTTGTGTAGTTCGTCGACTTCGACGTCGAAGGTGCGCGCGCGGCGAGCCGGCAGCACCTCGGTGACTGTCAGATAGCACATCTGGTCGGCGAGGACGTCGTACAGAAACGTGTCATCCAGCGCCTCTGCGAGCCTCCCCACTCTGTCTCGCCGCAGCCGATGAGCGCCGAGCAACTGCTGCAGACCGCTCGCCGACTTGTGTTCGTCAAGGCCCAGTATCTGCGCGACGAATGCCGGCGACACCCCGCGACCTCTAAGATGCGCCAGCACCGGTTCGGTGTCTGCGTCTGAGAGGTAGATCCGCTGTGAGCCGCGATTGCGACCTGAGACCTTCGCCAGCGCCGCGGTCAACGCCTTCCCACGCGGCCCCCACATCGGGATGGCGTCGGCGAACGCTCGGACATTCTCGATGCCGGCGACCCGTACCTCCCAACAGGGCAGCTTCCCTTGCACGCGGCGCCCGCGAATGATGCTGCCGCGCTGCGCGCTGGGCTCGCGCACGCGAACCGTGCTACCGATGCCCCACCGCAGCAATATCCAGTGGATCTGGTGCGCTAGCTGCTCCGACGTCGTCGCGTAACCGAGCCGCAGGGCGCCCGTCTGTTCCCGCCCCACCCAGCCGTCCGACTCGAAAAGACCGAACACCAGATTGGCCACCACGTCGGCGGAGACTTCTGGGGCGAAGAAGGCAGAGGGGATGCGCTTCGTCGGCGCCAAGTGGCCCCAGATGCCCGCCCACCGGCAAAGCTCTATGACGCCGTTCTTCTCCCCGGGCAGGTGTGATATCGCCAACTGAAGCCCATCGCGCATACGTGTCGAGCATCCGAGATCCTTGACGATGCGCCTCACGTCATCGCGAAGATCCTCCTCGACGTTGATGAGCTGTGCCGGTGTCTTGCCGCCGACGTAGCCGTCGCCGATCAGGTAGCCCACGAGTCTGGCGTGCTCGGCGGGGACGGGTTCGGCGTGCCCGAAGTGTTGGAACTGTCGGGGGCGTGCGACCCGGTCCCCTGCCGACAGATCGCCGGTGTCCATCCAGCCACGATCGGTCATCACCTTGTGGTCGGGGGTCGCCCAAATCTCGGCACCGCCGTTGACGCGGACACCGATGACTTCCTGCTCCCCCTGGTCGAACCAGGAGGTGACCGGCCGCGAGTGGAGCTCGCCGTTCTTGTCGGTGGCCACCACATGCACGGGCATCCGCCCGTCGACGATCTCTTCGATGCGGTGGGTCTGCCCGGTGACCGGGTCGAAGACCCTCGTCCCCTCGGCGAGGCACTTGTTCTTCACCACCTTGACACGGGTGCGGTTACCGACGAAGTCGGTGCCGTCCTTGAGGCTCTCGATCCGACGTACGTCCAGCCGCACTGACGCGTAGAACTTCAGGGCCCGCCCACCCGTCGTCGTCTCCGGGCTGTTGTGCACCATCACCCCGTCGACGAAGTAGTTGTGGTTGCCCTCGACCTCGATGTCGAACTTGTGCATCGATCGGGTCGGCGGCTTCACGTGGATGTCGAGAACGCGTGCCGGGACCGGGCGCTGCACCGGCTCGACGAGCTCCGGTCTGACGTCGAACTGACCCTTGAAGCCGGGCAGCAGCTTGTAGTCCATCGACGGGTGCACGAAGGGGGCGACGATGCGAAGGAAGTCCGAAGTCGACCGCGTGGTGAAGGTCAGCACCGCCTTCTGGTTCGCCCCCACCCTGCGCCAGGATGTCTCCAGCCCATGCGTGTCGCGGAGGTAGTCGACAAACCGGTTGCGCGAGCCCTCGGTCAGCGCCTCGACGCAGAACTGGATGCGGCCGCTGCCACCCTGAGTGCGTTCTTGCAGCCCCTTGGACCGCAGCGTGAAGCAACCGTCGTCCATGTACCAGACCGCGAGCGCCAACGGCGTGAGTGCCTTGAGGTAGTCCCAAGTGACGGTCTTCTTGCCGTCGCCCATGTAGACCGCACGCTGCAGCTCTCCCAGCTCCGGCAACGGCGTGAAGTCCGCAAACACCGAACCCTTCTCGTTGGTGCGCCGGCTGCACGCAATGTTTGCGAGCATCGACACCTTCCAGTCGAGATAGTCGGCCTGCCTGACCCCATGCCCCAGTCGGAAGCGAACCCCGTTGCGATCACGCCGGTTGGGTGAGAGGTTGCCGTCGCCGAGAAGAGACCCGAGCACGACCTGCCACTGCTGATCGCTCAAGCGATGCGTCTCCGTCGCCATGACGCGGTCGCCAGGGATCAGCTCTCCCGCTTCGCGCCAGCCCCCAGGCGTGCGGACCAGGTGGTTCTCGGTGGCGGCGAACTGCGAGCGGCCGTTTCCGCCAGACTTCTCGACCGTGAACTGCAAGAACTCATCAGCGACTCCGTTGTCGAACCAGTTCACCACCTGCCGCGGCACGACACGATCGGCGGCGGGGTCGTAGGAGAGCACCTCGACGGGCAGTTTCTGATTGACGATCTTGCCGATCTTCTCTGTCGTGCCGGCGGCCAGCACAACACGGGTGTCCCCAGAGAAGCACCCGAACATCACGCCTATCTTTTCGCGGAGCTGGTTGATGAAGACCGCGGTCGTGCCGGAGCCGCTGATCGCGCTGGTGAGCTTGCGCAGCGCCTGGCTCATCAGTCGCGCCTGCAGTCCGACATGCGAGTCGCCCATCTCGCCCTCGATCTCGGCGCGCGGCACCAGGGCGGCGACCGAGTCGATGACGATGATGTCGAGCGCGCCGGACCGGATCAGCATGTCGGCTATCTCCAGCGCCTGCTCGCCGCTGTCCGGCTGGGACACCAGCAGCGCGTCCGTATCGACACCGAGCCGCTGCGCGTAGTCCGGGTCGAGCGCATGCTCGGCGTCGATGAAGGCCGCAATGCCCCCTCCACGCTGCGCGTTGGCCACCGCATGCAGCGCCACGGTAGTTTTCCCGCTGCTCTCGGGACCGTATATCTCGACCACCCGGCCACGCGGCAGCCCGCCGAGACCAAGGGCGATGTCGAGACTGATCGAGCCGGTCGGGATCACCTCGATCGGGACGCGCCCCTGGTCTCCGAGCCGCATGACCGACCCCTTGCCGTGGGACCGCTCGATCTGGGCGAGTGCGTTGTCGAGTGCCTTGGTGCGGTCTGCTTCAGCCATCTGCGCTATCCCTAACGTCGGTCGGGTCGTCG
>JACCUS010000015.1 GCA_013811715.1 Nocardioidaceae bacterium | reverse complement strand
TTCTACCTCAACGTGCCTATCGCGGTCATCGCGCTGCTGGCCACTCCTGCCCTGATGCCCGCCGCCGGCGCCCGCACCGGATCGGTCGACATGCTGGGAGCGCTCACCGTCACCGTCGGGCTCGGCGTCGCGGTGTACGCGATCGTGCGGGCGCCCGAAGTCGGCTGGGGATCCGCGCAGATGCTGCTCGTGCTTGCCGGCGCCGTCGTACTGCTCCCATCAACGCACCTAGCTGGGCCACAGCGACCGGCTCGCCCACACCCGGTTCTCGGTAGGCGTCACCGACCGTGGAGGTCGATGTCGGCGCGGTTGAATCAGTCCTTGGAGGCGACGAAGTAGCTGTTCAGGATGTCTCCGTCGATATGGCGCATCTCGACGGACGAGAACCCGGCGTCGGTGATCATCTGCCGGGCCAACTGCTCACCCCACATGGTGCCCAGCCCCATCCCGCCGTCGGCAAGCGAGACCGTCATGCAGTGCAGGCATGAGACGGTGTAGAGGAACGTCCCAAGCGGATGCGCCATGTTGTCTTGCAAGTCGCTCGACGCCGCGATGTCGACGCAGAGGTAGACCCCGCCGGACCGGACCGCGCGCGCGATACCGCTGAGCATCAGGTCAGGCCGTGCCTGGTCGTGCACCGAGTCGAACGTCGTGACCAGGTCGAACTGCTCCGCCTCGTCGAGACGAGCGGCGTCGCGCCTCTCGAACCTGACGTTGCTCAGGCCCTCGCGCAAAGCCTCGGCGCGGCCCGCGTCGAGCGCCCCCTGGCAGATGTCGAACCCCACGAACCGGCTGGCCGGAAATGCCTTGCCGATCAGGTTCAGCGCGTGCCCGGAGCCGCACCCGACGTCGGCAACGTCGATGCCACGTTCGAGCCGCGACGTCAGGCCGGGAACCAACGGCAAGATCTCGTCGACCAGTGCTGCGTCGTGTACGGCGCCGCTGTCCTCGGCCATCAGCGCCTGGAACTTGGGGTACGCCGAGTAGGGCACCCCGCCACCGTGCTGGAAGCACTCGACGACCTGGTCCTCGACCGTCGCCAGCAGGCCGACGTACTGGGCCTGGATCGCCAGGTTGTCGATCCCGGCAGTCCTGGTGAGCAGGGCAGCCCGATCGGGCGGCAGGCTGAACGTCGACGTCCTTGAGTCGTGGTCGACGATCCGGCCCGTCGTCATCGCCGCCAGCCACTCGCGGACGTAACGCTCGTCGAGGCCGGCTGCGCCCGCGATCCGCGCGCTGGTCGCGGGCGGCAGCACCGCGAGGGCGTCGAACAGCCCGGTCTTGTGCCCTACGCTGATCATCAGCGCGAGCATGCCGTCGTTGAGTATGCCCAGCATCCGGTCGCCGAACTCCACAGGCTCTTCGGCGGGCGCTGCCGGGGGCTCCACAGTGGTCATGGGCGCTCCCTTCATTGGATAAGTACGCCTGGCTCCGCGGACTGTCAAGGTCAGTGTCGAGACGCGTCAGATGTTGACCGCCGCTAGGCCGCTCTCGTCGTACCGCTGGCCGGCCGCGGCCCCGCGCGGAGCGACGGACTCGATCGCGGCGAGATCCTCGGCGGACAGCTCCACGTCGCTGGCGCCGACGTTCTCCTCGAGATACGTCCGGCGCTTGGTACCGGGAATTGCTACGACGTCGTCGCCGCGGGACAACACCCAGGCGATGGCCAGCTGTGACGGCGTCACACCCTTGTCCCTCGCCAGCTCTGTGACCTTGTCGACGATGTCGAGGTTCTTTGCGAAGTTCTCCACCGAGAACCTGGGCGACGTACGACGCCAGTCGTCCTCGGGCAGGTCGTCGAGGCTGCGGATCGCGCCGGACAGGAAGCCGCGACCGATCGGCGAGTAGGCGACGAACCCGATGCCCAGCTCGCGAACCGCATCGAGCACGCCATTGTGCTCCACGTCGCGCGAGAACAGGGAGTACTCAGTCTGCACAGCCGACAACGGGTGGGTCGCGTGTGCCTTGCGGATCGTGCCCGGCGACGACTCGGAGATCCCGAGGTAGCGCACCTTGCCCGCCGCCACCAACTCACCTAGGGCGCCGAAGGTCTCCTCGACCGGAGTGTCCGGGTCGACCCGGTGCTGGTAGTACAGGTCGATGTGGTCGACCTCGAGTCGCCGCAACGAGCCGTCCACGGCATTGCGCAGGTACTCTGGACGCCCGTTGATGCGTCCCACGAGCTGCCCGTCTCCGTCCACCTCGTTGCCGAACTTGCTGGCCAGTACCACATCGTCGCGACGACCAGCGAGCGCCCGCCCGAGGAGCCGCTCGTTCGTCCACGGGCCGTACATGTCGGCCGTGTCCAGGTGGGTGACCCCGAGCTCG
>JACCUS010000502.1 GCA_013811715.1 Nocardioidaceae bacterium | reverse complement strand
GCCGCCCAGGTGATCGGCCAGCAGCCGCGAGGACCAGTGCGTCACGCCCAACGTCGCCGGCGGCGGCTCCAACGTCGCCAGCACCACCGAAACCTCATCGATCTGAGCCGGCCGACCCGGCTTCGGCCGATCCTCCAGCCCGGCCATCCCATCGGCGGCGTACCGCTTCTTCCACGCAATCACCGTCGGCTTGGACACACCGACCCGATGCACGATCTCCTTCGTACCCACGCCCTGGTCGGCCAGCAGCACGATCCGAGCCCGCTGTGCCAGCCCGGCCGGCAACGACGGCGCCCGCGTCCAGCGGGTCAGCTCGGCACGGTCCTCGGCGGGCATCTGCACTGCAACAGTCAACGACATACCTCACACTACCGCGAGGTAAAGCTACTTTCTTCACACGACACTAGGTGGAGGGCCGCGTCATTGTGGGCGCACTGACGCAGCTTTCGTGACCCTGCGAGTTCCTGCGGCCGGCAGGCGAGATGTGACAGTTCGGGCACGGTGGTGCCGATCCACCCGTGGCGGAACCTGTCAACCCCGTCGGGTCATATAGTCGAGCGGGTCATTGAAGCTGGTAAGGGCTGCGGTTCGGGTCGGCGGGCACCCAATGGAGCGAAGAAAGGGCCGCCTGGGTTCGCGATCGGGTGGCCCGGTTCGCCGGCCTGGCGGCGCTGGATCAGTTGGCCCGCCACGACGTGCGCCACTTGAACATTCTGCGGCGGGCGGCTCTGATGGCGCGGCGAAGCGCCCCGTAGCTAGCCCTAGCTTCGGGCCCGGTCGGATTTCTTTCCTTGCCAGCCGGTCGCCCGAAGGAGCGGCGTCGGGCAGGCTGGTAGGCGGGTACCGTCATCCCCGCCGACAGTCGGCTTTGGCGGGCCGAGCCCGGCGCCGCACCCCCCTTCTACGACCCTGTGAAGCCCCTCGGCGGCGGTCGAGGTAGACACCCCACACCGGGGCGCCTGTCAGGGCCGTAGCCGCCCGACGATGCCGAGGTCGGCAAACGCTGTGACCGACAAACTGTCAGAACTGACAGTTTCCGCGCCCGCGCCCCCGTGCGCCCGAACGTGTGAACGCGGCGACGAAGACGGCTCGCGCCCGCGCGCGCAGGGAAGCGACCGGCAAGACCTTCTTCTGGTCGTGAAGACCTTCTCGGCCGCTACCGCTTGCCCAGCCACTTGCGAACCGCCATCCTGTCCACCGCCGCCAACCGTGCAGCCTCGGACTCGTTCGTCCCTGCGGCGACAGCGGATCGGGTCGCGTCGGCCAGTTCGAGCCGCAGCGCCTCGCTGGTAATGAGGGCCTTGGCGTAGCGCCGCCCGACCCGGGTGAGGTCCTGAGCGGCGGTCACGGCGCCTCGAAAGCGACGACGGTGGCCACTGCCGGCCGGTGTCCGCCGACGTTTGGCTGGTCCGCAAGTGACCGTTCCCTAGGCTGCTCGATTGGCTGCCCAGCCGACGGGACGACCAGCTGGAAGTAAGCCTTGGACCGTTTGCTGACGTCCAGCGTGTGTCGGCGGTTCTGCCCGACCAGGCTCCCGCGCGTCACCCATATGTATCGACGCGACGGCTCCGACGAGCAACTGGTGCATCGGCGCGCGCACCCTCTGGTCCATACTGTCGACGAAGTCGAGGTCTCGGCGTGCCGATTCTTCGATATGGCGCGAACAGACCACCGGTGGCCGACTATCTGAGGCTGATATGACCCCGGTAGTCATACGTGACCGGGTCTCCGATGATGTCCTTGAAGCCGAGCCGGCCCGTGGCGCCCTCGAATCCGCCTGTGCCGCTGCCCTCAACGATGGGGTGTTGGCAGCGCCCGTGACGCTGTACCCCGCTCGCTGGATCAAACTTCCCCTCGAACTTGTACGTTGTCGCGAACGTGCCCACAGGTCCGCCGTCGAGGCTGCCGATGAAAACCTCTTCACCGGTTTCCAGGTACACGCCGCTTGGCGTCTCTTTACTTGTGATGACCTTCGTATACAAGCAGCCTTCGAGGCTGCCTGTCAGCACAAGTCCTGGATAACTGGTGAAATCCTCATAACCAGCTGGAGGGGCCGGACACTGCACCGCGTCGTAATACGCTTCCCCTGAGAGGCGATTATTCGCAGCATCAGCGGACATGGGATTCACCAGCAGCAGAGCCATCACCAAACCGATCAGCAACCCGAGTCGTCGTCCCTTAGTCTGCACAGTGTTTCCCCATCCGGCCAGGCGGGCCTCGCCGGCGAACGCCGCGCCTGCGCTGACAGGCAAAGCCGCGAGCGAGCAGACCGCGGCCACCAGTAACTTCTTGAACATTCGAACAACCTCCTGCTTTTGGGATGCCCCGTACGAACACATGCTTCTCCCCAGACTCTCGGTTGTACATAGTCCAAGTGGGCCATATACCCGAGTCGGTCGTCGGGGCACACACGGGGCACAAGAG
>JACCUS010000474.1 GCA_013811715.1 Nocardioidaceae bacterium | reverse complement strand
TCCTCGTGGGACAGCCTCGGCCGCTGGGCGAGCCACGACCGGCGGTTCCACCGGATGTCACTCGGTGAGCAGCGCGACGACTTCAGCCGGGTCGCCATCGACACCCTGGTCACCGACGCGGGTGTCTCCTACGGAGCATGGCAGCTACGGGTCAGCCTGATGCGCCGTACCGGGACGACCAAGACACCCACGGTCACGATGATCGCGGGGATGTCGTCACGGCGGGCCGACCGCGGGTCGCCGACCAGCCGGACCGGCCCCGCCAACGGCCGCGACCTACGCGTGCCCAGGTACTCGCAGATGATCCACAAGGGCGAGTACCCGCAGTGGGACGGCGGCGGCGAGGCGTGGTGCAGCCCCACCTCGACGTCGATGCTGCTGGCCTACTGGCGCACCGGCCCGACGCGGCGGCAGTACGCCTGGGTCAACGACGCCTACGCCCAGCCCTGGGTCGACTACGCGGCGCGCCACACGTTCGCGTGGGGGTACGACGGCGCCGGCATGTGGCCCTTCAACACCGCCTATGCCGCCCAGTTCGGCCACGACGCGTTCGTGACGCGCCTTCGGTCGCTGCGCGAGGCGGAGCGCTTCATCCGGGCTGGTGTGCCGCTCGCCGCGTCGATCGCCTTCGACCCGGGGGAGCTCGACGGCTCGCCGTTGTACTCGACCGGCGGCCATGTCGTGGTGATCCGCGGCTTCACCAAGGCCGGGCGCGTCATCGTCAACGACCCCGCGGCGGCCCGGGCAAAGGGGGTACGCCGGGTCTACAAGCGCGGGCAGTTCGAGAACGCGTGGGTCGACCAGACCGGCGGCGTCGTCTACGTGATCCACCCGCCGTCCACCCCACTGCCCAACCCCGCCCGCCACAGCAACTGGTGAGCCCCAGCTTTGTCGGCCCGGATGTGCACCCACTGGTCACGCTGGAGAGGCGAGCCTGTGACTGGTGAACACCAAGGGCCGAGTGCTAGCATTGATGGCAGTTGGGATGGTGGTCCATGTGGCGGCGGTGAGCATCCGGAATCTGGATGATCAGGTGAAAGAGCAACTGCGTATCCGGGCGGCACGTCACGGTCGGTCCATGGAGTCCGAGGTCCGCGCCATTTTGGCGGATGCCGTCAAGGACCCGACGGAGTCTGTCGGCCTGATGCAGAGCATTCTCGATCGCTTTGGTGACCTAAGGGGAGTCGAGCTTGATCTGCCTGCACGGTCGACGCCGCCCAGAGCGGCGGACGTGTCCGCGTGATCATCGTTGACACCAACGTGGTCTCGGAGTTGATGAGACCAGCGCCAGAAACAGCCGTTCGAGAGTGGGTACGGTCTCGCGACCCACAGTTGCGCACGACGTCGATCAGCCTTGCGGAGATCCGTTATGGCATCGAGAGGTTGCCCAACGGACGTCGCAAGGATGTTCTGAGGACGACAGCAGACGACGTCTTCGGCGCATTCGAGGACCAGGTCCTCCCTTTCGACGCGGCGGCGGCGCTGGAGTACGCGTTGATCGTGACGAACCGCGACGATGCCGGATTGCCTATCGACGGGTTCGATGCGCAAATCGCCGCCATCTGCAGCGTTCACCGGGCGACGTTGGCCACGCGCAACGTCAAAGACTTTCATGGCACGGGGATCGACGTGATGAACCCATGGGAATGACGCGTGACCCGTCTCGACCGCAGGATCGACTTGCGGCGCAAGGATTGGTCCGCTGCCAGCGCTAGTCGCAGCGCGGCGTTGACGTCGATTGAGGTCGTAAGAGACACACCGCCGAAGACTGGTTACCTCGCAAGGGTGGCCGAACCGGTCCGGGGGGTCTAGTCTCAGGGGAGTTCTCATCCGCACATCTGAGGGGTTTCGATGATCCATACCCGGCGAACGGGCACCATGATGCTGGCCTGCGCCACGGCAACGGCAGCGGCGATGACGGCAGTGCTGCCGGCCAGCACGGCGCTGGCCAAGAAGGACACGTCTGTGAGTCACATCCGCTACGAGCAATGGAGTTCCGCCACCGACTTCGCCGCCGGCGCCCACGACGGCACCACCGTAGCGGGCGACGACCTGGCCATCGCGACCCCGACGGGCACGTTCGACTACACCGACCCGTACGGCGACGGGACGACGACGACGTACGACGTCGCCACCTGGACGTCGCCGGAGATCACCCCGGGCTTCGACTACACCGAGCTGGTCGCCTCGTGGAACGCCGACACGCCGGCCGGCACCTGGATCCAGGTGTCCGTGGCAGGCATCGGCGACGACGGCGCCCGATCGAAGGACTACATCCTGGCCCGGTGGGCCGAGGACACCGACGCCATCCACCGCACCTCCGTGCCCGCCCAGGGAGACGACCTGGCGTTCGTCGCGATCGACACGCTCGTCGCCCGCACCGACCGGCACTTCACCACCTGGCAGCTGGAGGTCTCCCTTTACCGAAGGACGGGTACGACCGCGACCCCGGCGGTCAGCCTGATCGGCGCGATGGCGTCACAGCTCCCCGAGCAGTCGAAGGCACTCCCGGCTAGTCCGCTCGGCGAGGCTGGAGGGATCACGCTAGACGTGCCGACGTACTCCCAGGAGACGCACATCGGCGACTACCCGGAGTACAACGGCGGCGGCGAGGCCTGGTGCAGCCCGACCTCGACAGCCATGGTGATGGCGTACTGGCAGCAGCGGACCGGCAACAACTCCTACGGACCGTCAGCGGCGGAGTTGGCGTCGATCGAGCCCGCCGGTCACCCTGACCCGTACGTCGACTACGCGGCAGCGCAGACGTACGACTGGAACTACGACGGCACCGGGAACTGGCCGTTCAACACCGCCTACTCCGGCAGCTACGGCCTGGAGAGCTTCGTCACCCGGCTTCGCTCGCTGACCGAGGCCGAGCGGTTCATCAAGGCGGGCATCCCCCTCGTGGTGTCGATCTCGTTCAAGAAGAGTGAGCTGACCGGCGCCGGCTACGGCACCAACGGCCATCTAATGGTGATCGTCGGCTTCACCGAGGAGGGCGACGTGGTCGCCAACGACCCGGCGTCGCACCTGATCCGGAGCAATGACGAGGTGCGTGTGGTCTACGACCGCGAGGAGTTCGAGAACGTCTGGGTCCCGCACAGCGG
>JACCUS010000446.1 GCA_013811715.1 Nocardioidaceae bacterium | reverse complement strand
GATCGCGGAGGAGACCGAACGCGTCGTCGCTGAGCGTACCTACGGCACCTTCAGCCGCCAGGTGTTCCTGGGGGAGACGCTCGATGTCGAGAAGCTGAGCGCCGACTACGACGCTGGGGTCCTGTCCATCAAAATCCCCATCGCCGAGCAGGCGAAGCCACGCAAGATCGCGGTCGGCGGCAGCAGCGGACGACACCAGATCGCCGGCTGATCCATCGTGCGGAGAGTCCGGCCGCCTGCACGTCGTGCGTCGTGCACACGGGCGGCCGGACTCTCAACTCCCGAGCGTGCGAGCCAGGCGGTTGGCTGTGGCAGAGTTGCCGCGTGACGAAACCCATGGACCTGCCCGCTGCCCCTGACGATGTCTTCTCCAACGATCACCGACTGTCCGCATGGGCGGCGACTGTCGCCGGGGAGCGGCTCGAGATGCTGCGGGGAACGGGACACGAGGACCTGAAGGCCGCCGGCGACGCGCTCGGTCAACAGATCCTGATGCATCTCCTGGCCAGCGTCCGCCCGGACGACGCGGTGCTCAGCGAAGAGGGCAAGGACGACTTGACCCGGCTCACCAGGAAGCGGGTGTGGATCGTCGACCCGCTCGACGGCACCCGGGAGTACTCCGAGCCGCCGCGCGACGACTGGGCTGTGCACGTCGCGTTGTGGGAGGACGGTGACCTTGCGGCCGGCGCCGTCGCGCAGCCCGGCGTGAGCACAACCTTCAGCACCGCCGAGCCCCCCGTCGTACCAGAGCGCAGCAGCGAGCGGCCGCGTATCGCCGTCAGCCGCACCCGACCGCCGGAGTTCGTGGAGGCGCTCGCCGAGGCGATCGGCGCCGACCTCGTCCCGATGGGTTCCGCCGGCGCAAAGGTCATCTCGGTGGCGCGCGACGTCACCGACGTCTACGTGCACGCCGGGGGTCAGTACGAATGGGACTCCGCCGCCCCGGTCGTCGTGGCCCGTGCGGCCGGCCTGCACACGAGCCGCGCCGACGGCAAGCCGCTCGCCTACAACCAAGCAGACGTCTGGCTTCCCGACCTGCTCGTGTGCCGCCCCGAGCTTGCCGACGCGGTGATCTCCTTCGTCCGCGACCACTGGTCCCGATAGATTGGATTCGTCCGACTGACTTTCGCTCGAACTCTCGGCGCTGGGTCGGACGAATCCCAAGGAGCACCATGTCACTGCGCGCACTCACCCGCGTCGTCGCCGCCGAGCCCTCGCTGGCCGCGGCCCTTGCACGGGCCGGTGAGCCGGTCGCCTCGAACCTCGACCTCACTGCGCCCGCGGCCCTGCGCCCGTTCATCGCCGCTGCGCTCGCGTCCACCGGCGCGACCGGGGCGGCCAAGACCGTCTTGGTGGTGACCCCCACAGCCAGAGAGGCCGACGACATCGCCGCCGCGGTGGGATGCCTCGTCGATGACCAGACGGTCGTCGCCTACCCGGCGTGGGAGACGCTGCCGCACGAACGCCTCTCGCCGCGCTCCGACACCGTCGGGCGGCGGCTCGCCGTGCTCCGCCGGCTGGTTCATCCCGGCGAGGACGGCGCTGTCTCGAGCGAGCTCAAGGTCGTCGTGGCGCCGGTGCGCTCGGTGCTCCAGCCACAGGTCGAGGGGCTGGCCGACCTGGCACCGGTCACGCTGCGGGAGGGCGACGAGGTCGAGCTCGACGACGTCGTACGGCGGCTCGCCGCGGCCGCCTACCACCGGGTCGACCTCGTCGAGCGGCGCGGTGAGTTCGCTGTGCGCGGTGGCATCGTCGACGTCTTCCCGCCGACCGAGGAACACCCGGTGCGGGTCGAGTTCTGGGGAGACACGGTCGAGGAGATCCGGCCGTTCGCCGTCGCCGACCAGCGCTCCCTCGACACTCTCCCCCGGGAACTTGGCGCGCCGCCTTGCCGGGAGCTGCTGTTGACCGACGCGGTCCGGGAGCGGGCACGGCAACTCGCGATCGCCCACCCCGAGCTGAGCGAGATGCTCGACCGGCTGGCCGAGGGCCAGGCAGTGGAGGGGATGGAGTCCCTGGCGCCGGCGCTCGTCGACGACATGGAGCTGCTCGTCGACCTGCTGCCGAGCGACGCCCTGGTCCTGGTGTGCGACCCCGAACGCGTGCGGGCACGGGCGCACGATCTCGTGGCCACCAGCCAGGAGTTCCTGCAGGCGTCGTGGGCGGCTGCCGCCGGCGGCGGCCAGGCACCCATCGACCTAGGCGCCGCCGCCTACCGCACCCTCGGCGACGTGCGCACCCACGCCCTGAGCCGCGGCCTGTCCTGGTGGTCGGTGTCGCCCTTCGGGCTTGACCCGACAATTGGACACAGCGGGCTTGACCCGACGATTGGACACAGCGGGTTGGACCCGATCTCGCAGCGCCCGCTGCGGACGGAGACCGGCGAGATCGTGTCGGTCGACGTCGACACGACGAGCGGCGTCGAGACAATGCCGATCGACGTCGTGGCCGCAGAGACCTATCGCGGCGACACGGTGGCGGCGGTACGTGACATCGCCGACTTCATCCGCGCGCGCCGCCATGTCGTCCTGGTCACCGAGGGGCATGGCCCCGGACAGCGGCTGGTCGAGGTGCTCAAGGAGCACGACGTCGCGGCCCGCTTCGTCGACGAGCTCAGCGGAGACCTCCCGAGCGGGGTGGTCGAAGTCGTCCAGGGGAGCCTCGACCACGGCTTCGTCGCTGCGTCGATCGACCTGGTGGTGCTCACCGGCGACGACCTGACCAGCCAGCGCACCACCGCCCGCGACTCCAGCCGGATGCCGTCGCGCCGCCGCAAGCAGATCGACCCGCTCGAGCTGCGGGCCCGTGACTACGTGGTGCACGAACAGCACGGCGTCGGCCGGTACGTCGAGATGATCCAACGCACAGTCGCCGGCGCCACCCGCGAGTACCTGGTGATCGAGTACGCCGCCTCCAAGCGCGGCCACCCCCCCGACAAGCTGTTCGTGCCGTCGGACTCCCTCGACCAGGTCACCAGGTACGTCGGCGGCGAGCAGCCGTCGCTGGACCGCCTCGGCGGCTCGGACTGGCACAAGCGCAAGGGGCGCGCCCGCAAGGCGGTCCGGCAGATCGCCGCCGAGCTGATCAAGCTGTACGCCGCCCGGCAGGCCACCAGGGGCCACGCGTTCGGGCCGGACTCGCCGTGGCAACGCGAGCTCGAGGACGCCTTTCCGTACATCGAGACTCCCGACCAGCTGGCCAGTGTCGAGGAGGTGAAGCGCGACATGGAGCAGCCTGTCCCAATGGACCGGTTGATCTGCGGTGACGTGGGGTACGGCAAGACCGAGATCGCCGTACGAGCCGCGTTCAAGGCGGTACAGGAGGGCAAGCAGGTGGCGGTGCTGGTCCCGACGACCCTGCTGGTGCAGCAGCACTACGAGACCTTCGCCGAACGCTTCGCCGGGTTCCCGGTGATCGTCAAGCCGTTCAGCCGCTTCCAGACCGACGGGGAGGCCGAGCAGGTCGTTGAGGGGCTGTCCGGCGGCACTGTTGACGTGGTGATCGGGACGCACCGGCTGTTCAACGCTGACGTCAAGACCAAGGACCTCGGTCTGGTGATCGTCGACGAGGAGCAGCGGTTCGGCGTCGAGCACAAGGAGGCGCTGAAGCGCATGCGCACGGCTGTCGACGTGCTCAGCCTGTCCGCGACCCCGATACCCCGCACGCTCGAGATGGCGATCACCGGTATCCGCGAGATGTCCACGATCACCACCCCGCCAGAGGAACGGCACCCGGTCTTGACGTTCGTCGGCGGCTACGAGGACGCCCAGGTGGTCGCGGCCATCCGGCGCGAGCTGCTGCGGGACGGTCAGGTGTTCTACATCCACAACCGGGTGCAGAGCATCGACCGGGCGGTCAAGCGGATCCGCGAGCTGGTCCCGGAGGCCCGGGTGAGGGCCGCCCACGGGCAGATGCACGAGCATGAGCTCGAACAGGTGATGGTCGACTTCTGGGAGCGCAAGCACGACGTGTTGGTGTGCACGACGATCGTCGAGTCGGGGCTGGACGTGGCGAACGCCAACACGCTGATCATCGAGCGGGCCGACCTGCTCGGGCTCTCGCAGCTGCACCAGCTGCGCGGCCGGGTGGGCCGCGGCCGCGAGCGGGCGTACGCCTACTTCCTCTACCCGAAAGAGGCTCCGCTCACCGAGACCGCGCATGACCGGCTGGCCACGATCGCCCAGCACTCTGATCTCGGCGCCGGCATGGCGGTGGCGATGAAAGACCTGGAGATCCGCGGCGCGGGCAACCTGCTCGGTGGCGAGCAGTCTGGGCATATCGCCGACGTGGGTTTCGACCTTTACGTGCGGCTGGTGGGCGAGGCGGTCGCGGAGTACCGCGGCGACGGTCATGTCGAGGAGGCGGAGGTCAAGATCGAGCTGCCCGTCGACGGCCATCTGCCGCACGAGTACGTGCCCAGCGAGCGGCTGCGGCTGGAGATGTACAAGCGACTCGCCGAGGTGCGCTCCGTCGAGCAGGTCGAGGAGGTGCGGGCCGAGCTCGTCGACAGGTACGGCGCCCCGCCCTCCCCGGTCGAGAATCTGCTGGCCGTGGCGGTGTTGCGCGTCAAGGCGCGCACCGCCGGGCTGAGCGACGTCAACGGCCAGGGCAACTACGTGCGGTTCGCCCCCGTCGAGCTGTCGGACTCGGCCCGGGTGCGACTGGACCGGCTGCACCCGGGGAGCATCGTCAAGCCTGGGGTGCAGAGCGTCTTGGTGCCGCGGCCGACTACCGCGCGGGTCGGCGGCCAGCCGCTACGGGACGTCGCCGTACTAGATTGGGCGGGTCGCGTCATCGAAGACATCAGCACAAGGAGCGTCCAGCAGTGACCGTTCGACGTTGCCCGCGCCGACCACGCGTGCCTCGAGTTGTCGCATTGGCCGGCTTCGCCGTGGCTACTGTGATCGGCTGTGGCACCGACCTCCACCCGGGCGCGGCAGCAGTCGTCAACGGCACCACGTTCTCGCAGTCCCGCGTAGACGACCTCGTGCAGGCGGTCTGCTCCTTCACCAAGATCCAGCGCGAGCAGACCGGAGGCACCGAGCCGACGGCGACATTGGCGCAGGCTCGCACGAGCCTGAGTAGCGCACTCATCAGCTTCGAGCTCACCGATCTGGCGGCCGCGCAGTTAGGAGTTACGGTCAAGGACTCCGCCGTGGCGAATGCCGCGGCGGGCAACCCGGTTCCCGAGGAGCTCGACGAGGCAGATGCCGAGTTGCTCCAGGGCTTCTTCGAAGACTCGGCCCGTTTCCAGCTGCAGCAGACCGCGATCGGCGCCCACCTCGAGGACCCATCGGTCACGACCGCCGCCGTAACCGATGAGGCTGACGCCGCCAGGGCGCAGGGATACCTGCGGAAGTTCGCAGCCAATCAGGAAGTCACCGTCAGCCCCGCCTATGGCGCGTGGAACGGCTCGTTCGTCGCCCGGCGGTCGGGCTCGCTGTCGGACCCGGTGTCGGAGACCGCCAAGCGGTTGACCAGACAGTCGGCTGCCGACTTGCCGCCGAGCCAGGTCTGCGGTTGAGGTGAGTGCTGGACGGCTCGTCGTCTTGGTGACGACGCCGAGGCTCCCGGCGGGCCTCCTGTCCGGAGCGGCCTGGCGCGCGTTGTCCGGTGCCGACCTGGTCGGCGTCGGCCGTGCCGACCTGCCGTTGGCACTGGCGCTGCTGGCCGAGGGCACGGCGGTCGAGGTCTGGCCGGACGTCTCGGCTGCCGACCTGCTCAAGCGGTCTCGTGACTCGAGCGTCGTCTGGCTCGCCGGGGAGGACGGCGACGGGTCGCTGACCCGGGACCTCGCCGATGAGGTCGTACGGCGGGCAGAGACCGGTGAGTCCGGCTCGGAGGTCGAGATCCTGGTCGGTTCGTTCGACCCCGTCGGGTCGCGGCTGCTCGACCTGGTCGAGGTGATGGACCGGCTGCGCCGTGACTGTCCCTGGGACCAGGAGCAGACCCATGAGTCGCTCGTGCGCTACCTGGTTGAGGAAGCGTACGAGACGATCGAGGCGATCGAGTCCGGCGACCGCGAGCACCTGCAAGAGGAGCTCGGCGACCTGTTGCTGCAGGTGATGTTCCACGCCCGCATCGCCAGCGAGCACCCCGACATGCCCTTCAACATCGACGAGGTCGCGGGGCAGGTCGTGGCGAAGATGGTGCGCAGGCACCCACACGTGTTCGCCGCCACCGAGAGCCCGGCGGCGTACGACGAGGCCACGACAGCCAGCACGGCCACGACAGCCAGCACCGCCGAGGAGGTGCAGGCTAACTGGGAGACCATCAAGGCCGCCGAGAAGTCCCGACAGTCGGCGATGGACGGCATCGCGCCCGGGCTGCCGGCGCTGAGCCTGGCGGCCAAGGTGGTCTCCCGGGGGCGGCGGGCCGGCGTCTCGCTGAGCGTGTCGGCAGCACCGACGCCGACGCGGGCGTCGACGCCGGACGGATCGACGGAGGGTGGCACCGACTCGTCGGGGACCGGCCCATTGGGAGCTGACCCATTGGGCGAGGTGCTGTTCACCCTGGTCGCCGCGGCGGAGGCCGCCGGCATCGACGCCGAGCAGGCGCTGCGCAGGCGGGTGGCGGCGGAGATGGCCGAGGTGCGCGCCGTCGAACAGCGTGCCCTGCCGGGCGGACCGGGCGCTCCCGGTTAGGCTGACGCACGACGAGAACCAGCGCAGACGGAGGAGCAGTGGCGTGGCCAAGATCGAGGCTGTTGGCGCCCGCGAGATCCTGGACTCGCGCGGCAACCCCACCATCGAGGTCGAGGTGGCGCTCGACGACCGGACGGCGGCCCGCGCGGCGGTGCCGTCGGGGGCGTCGACGGGCAGGTTCGAGGCGGTCGAGCTGCGCGACGGCGGCGAGTGGTACGGCGGAAAGGGCGTGGGGCTGGCGGTGACCGGCGTCAACGAGGTGGTCAACCCCGCCCTCGCCGGGTTCGACGCAGACGAGCAGCGCGCGGTCGACCAGGTCCTGCTCGACCTCGACGGCACCCCCAACAAGTCCAAGCTGGGGGCGAACGCGATCCTCGGCGTCTCCCTCGCAGTGGCCCGCGCTGCCGCCGAGTCGGCGCGGCTTCCGCTGTTCCGGTACGTCGGCGGACCGAACGCGCACCTGCTGCCCGTCCCGATGCTGAACATCCTCAACGGTGGCGCGCACGCCGACACCGACGTCGACATCCAGGAGTTCATGGTCGCACCGGTCGGGGCGGCCACGTTCTCGGCCGCGCTGGAGCAGGGTGTCGCCGTCTACCACGCGCTGAAGGCCGTGTTGCGAGAGCAGGGGTTGTCGACCGGCCTTGGCGACGAGGGCGGGTTCGCACCTAGCCTGCGCTCGAACCGGGAGGCGCTCGACCTGATCGCGACCGCGGTGGAGAAGGCGGGGCTGCGGCTAGGCGCCGACATCGTGTTGGCGCTCGATGTGGCGGCGAGTGAGTTCTACGACGACTCGGCGGGTCACTACGCCTTCGAAGGCGGGCAGAGGTCAGCCGACGAGATGGCCGGGTATTACGACGAGCTCATCGCGGCGTACCCCATCGTCTCCATCGAGGACCCGATGAACGAAGAGGACTGGGACGGCTGGACGGCGATGACCGCCGCGGTCGGCGACAGGGTGCAGATCGTCGGCGACGACCTGTTCGTGACCAACGTCGAACGGCTCCGGCGCGGCATCGACGAGCACGCGGCCAACGCCCTGCTGGTCAAGGTCAACCAGATCGGCACCCTGACCGAGACGCTCGACTCGGTCGAGCTGGCCCATCGCCATCAGATGCGCTGCATGATGAGCCACCGGTCGGGTGAGACCGAGGACACCACGATCGCCGACCTTGCGGTGGCCACGAACTGCGGCCAGATCAAGACCGGCGCGCCGGCCCGGTCTGAGCGGGTCGCGAAGTACAACCAACTGCTACGGATCGAAGAGGAGCTGCACGACGCGGCCCGCTACGCCGGGCGGGCGGCCTTCCCCCGATACGCCCCCGAGGGCTGAGGCGGCCGATGACCTCCCGCCCCTCTTCGCCCTCCTCCGGCCCTGGACGCGGACGCGGCGGCGGACGTCCGAGCCGTACGCCGCCGACCGCGCGGCGCACCAGCCGCGTCGCTTCGGCTCCCCCACAGGCGAAGATCGCCGCCTCCAAGGCCAAGCTCACCGGCCGGGCGGCGATCCTGTTGCTGGTGTTGGCCGTGCTGGGAGTCTCGTACGCCTCCAGCATGCGGGCCTGGCTCGACCAGCGCAGCCAGATCAACTCGCTCAACGCGGAGATCGCCGAGCAGCGGGCTGACGTGGCGGACCTCCAGGAGGCGAAGCGGCGCTGGCACGACCCGGCCTACATCGAGGCCCAGGCCAGGCTGCGATTCGGTTGGGTGCTGCCCGGGGAGACCGGCTACCGCGTCCTCGGCGCCGACGGCGAGATGTTGTCCGACGGCAGCAGCGAGCTGACGAACCCCACCACCGGCACGCCGGCCAGGGAGCCGGAGTGGTGGGAGACCTCGTGGGGCAGCGTCGTGGCGGCCGGCGAGGAGCCGAAGCCGCCCGATCGAGACGACAAGCCCGAGCAACGGCCGCGCATCCCGGCCGACCGGATCGCCGAGGAAGATCACGGTCGACCGCGCGACGACTCAGGCGACGGGTGAGCGAGCCGCAGCCGACCGACGCCGACATGCGGGCAGTCCGCGCGCAGCTCGGTCGCCCGCCGCGTGACACCGTCGGGGTCGCCCACCGCTGCCCGTGCGGTCACCCCGACGTCGTGGCGACGGCCCCGCGGCTGGCCGACGGCACCCCCTTCCCCACCCTCTACTACCTCACCTGTCCACTGGCCGCATCCGCGGTCGGCACGCTCGAGGCCGGCGGCCTGATGCGGCGGCTGACCGAGCGGCTGGGCGCCGACGAGGATCTGGCCGCGCGCTACCGGGCGGCTCACGAGGCGTACCTCGCGGCTCGCCGACGGTACGGCGAGGTGCCGGAGATCGAGGGGGTCTCAGCAGGCGGCATGCCCGACCGGGTCAAGTGCCTGCACGTGCTCGTCGCCCATTCGCTGGCGGTCGGTGAGGGGGTCAACCCGCTCGGCGACGAGGCGCTGGCACAGCTGCCGGACTGGTGGACGGACGGCCCCTGTGTCGAGGCACCGCCCGCCGAGGCGGCGCTCGTCGAGGAGCGCGATGGCTGAAGAAACACCCACCACTTCCCCCCGTCCCTCAGCCGCGACGAACGCGAAGGTGGTGGCGGCGATCGACTGTGGCACGAACTCGCTGCGGCTGCTGGTGTGTGCCCTCGATCCGGCGTCGGGGCATGCCGAGGAGCTCGACCGGCGTACGACGATCGTGCGGCTGGGCCAAGACGTCGACCGGACGGGCGTGTTCGCCGACGATGCGCTGGCCCGCACGTTCGCGGCGCTGGACGAGTACATGGCGGTGATCGGCCGCTACGCCGTCGCCCGGGTGCGGCTGGTCGCCACGTCGGCCGCTCGCGACGTGGTCAATCGTCGGCAGTTCGCGGACGGCGTGATGGCGCGCGTCGGAGTCGAGCCCGACGTCATCAGCGGCGGCGAGGAGGCGCGGCTGTCCTACGACGGTGCCACCCGTGGGCTCCGAGCGCTGCCCTGGGTCAGCGAGCCGATCGCGGTGCTCGACCTCGGAGGTGGCTCCACCGAGCTGGTGATCGGCGACGACACCGGCCAGATCAGCGGCCAGTCGCTGGACATCGGGTCGGTGCGGCTGACCGAGCGGCACCTGCACGGCGACCCACCGACCACCGCCGAGGTCGCCGCCGCCGAGGCGGACGTGGAGGCCGCCCTCGACACGCTCGAGCTGCCGCTCTCCGGGGTTCGCACACTGGTCGGGGTCGCCGGCTCGATCACCACGCTGGCCGCCCACACCCTCGGGCTCTCGCACTACGACCGCGAGCGCATCCATCGTGCGCGGCTCTCGGCTGCCGACGTGTTGGCGGCGGCAGCGGAGATGACCCGCC
>JACCUS010000198.1 GCA_013811715.1 Nocardioidaceae bacterium | reverse complement strand
CGCCGCTTACACCCACCAGGGTGCCTCGCTCCATGTCACGATCGGCATCAACCGGGTGACCTGGCGCGACCTGGTCAGCGCCACCATCGAGCCGCTGCTGGGCGACCCCGACTTCACCGAGCCGCTGCCCGCAGGCCATCACGCCGACACCGACTCGATCGTCGAGGGACTGAGGGAACGCCTGACCGTTCTGTCTCATCGCCTCGGGGAGGTCGAGGCCGCCGACACCGTCGCAAGCCACGCCGCCCGCTTCCTCAGGACCCGTCAGGCCGCGCTGCACGGCGGGTTGCTGGATCGCCTCGAGCTCGACCGGCTCGGGGACGTCACCCTCGTACGGCGACGTCGCGCCTCGACGCTCGCGCTGATGCCGACTGGCGGAGGGTTGCGGGTTCTGCTCGGTGACCGGGAGCTGAGGGTGCCGGCTCATCTCGAGCCGGCACTGCGCCACTTGCAGCGTCACCTCGAGATCAGGCCGTGCGATTTGGAGCCGTGGCTCGATGCCCAGAGCCGCCTGGTGCTGGTCCGCCGGCTGGTGCGGGAAGGGCTGCTCGAGGTCGTGAGGTGAACCCAACCCTTCGGTGTGCCGTCATGAGCGAGCTGCACGACGAGCCGTTGGCGGGGACCGCGTCGACGGTGACACGCTTCTTGCTGCTAGAGGAGCCGGGGCCGTGGGGTCAGGAGATCCTCACCGACTCGCGGCTCTCCTCCGACGTACGGCGGGGGCTCGAGGAGATGTCGGCAGCGGCTCGCGTGCGGGTGCTGTTCATCAGACGCCATGGCCGCTCTTCAGGAGATCACCCTCGCTGCTTCGCCGTCGACACCCACGTGTCCTCGCGATGGGTGCAGACAACCACGCTCCAGCGGCCAGAGGAGGTGCTCGATCTCGACCTCAGCGGCTTCGGCTCGGCTGACGGCGTGGGACTGGACCCGCATCACGATCCGCTGTTCTTGGTGTGCACCCACGGCCGGCGTGACACCTGCTGCGCCGAGCGCGGCAGGCCGCTGGCTCGGGCCCTCAGCCACGCGTACCCCGAGCAGACTTGGGAGTGCTCGCACGTCGGCGGGGACCGCTTCGCGGGCAACCTGGTCATCTTGCCCGACGGCCTGTGCTACGGTCGGGCCGACGCCGTCACCGGTCCGCAGATCGCCGGCAACCACGTGAACGGCAAGGTCGAGCTGGCACATCTGCGGGGACGCACCGGGCTCAGCTTCGCCGGCCAGGCGGCGGAGTGGCAGCTGCGCTCCCACCTCGGGGTGCTGACGCTCGACGGCGTCCGGCCGCTCCGTCAGGTGCGACGTGACGACCGCACTGAGGTCACCTTCTCCGCCGCCGACGGACGCCGCTGGGAGGTCGTCGTGAAGACGACCACCGCCCCCGAGCACTACCTCACGTGCGCCCGAGTCCGCAAGCACGCGGCACCGAGGTTCACGTTGTTGAGCATCAAGCCAGTCCGCTGACCCGCGATCTCGAGGCCCTACCCCCACTGCGATGATGCGGCGGTGAGCGATCCGACGTACGTCTTCGACGGCCACAACGACCTGCCCTGGGCGATGCGCGACGAGTTCGGCTACGACCTGGACGCGGTCGACCTGCTTGGCGGCACCGACAAGCTGAACACCGACATCCCCCGGCTACGGGCTGGGGGGGTAGGGGCGCAGTTCTGGTCGGTGTACGTGCCGTGCCGGCTGCGGGGCGAGTCGGCCGTCACCGCAACCCTGGAGCAGATCGACTTCGTCAACGCGATGGTCGAGCGCTACCCCGACGAGCTCTCGCTCGCCAGGTCGGCCACCGAGGTCGAGGTCGTCGTCGCCAGTGGGCGCATCGCGTCGCTGCTGGGCATCGAGGGCGGCCACTCGATCGACTCCTCACTCGGTGTGGTGCGGATGATGCACGCCCTCGGGGTGCGCTACATGACGCTGACCCACAACGAGAACGTGCCCTGGGCCGACTCCGCGACCGACGAACCCGCCGCCGGCGGACTCACTGACTTCGGCCGTGGTGTGGTGCGCGAAATGAACCGGATCGGCATGTTCGTGGACCTGTCGCACGTGTCGGCTGACGTGATGCGCGACGCGCTCGCCGCCACCTCGGCACCGGTGATCTTCAGCCACAGCTGTGCACGGGCGTTGTGCGACATCAACCGCAACGTGCCCGACGACGTACTGGCGCAGCTGCCGGGCAACGGCGGTGTGTGCATGGTGACGTTCGTGCCGATGTTCGTCTCGCAGCCGGTCGCCGACTGGTACGGCGGCTGCCTCGAGCTGGTCGCTGCGATGGGCGGGGACCCCCGCAACTTCGCCGACGTCGACCCACTGATGGCCGAACGAATGGTCAGCGACCCGCCGCCCACGTGCACGCCGGCCGATGTGGCCGACCACGTCGAGCACGTCCGCGAGGTCGCTGGCCTGGACCAGGTGGGCCTGGGCGGCGACTACGACGGCGCCACGTTCTTCCCCGAGGGGATGGGGGACGTATCGGGGTACCCGCTCTTGCTCGAAGTGTTGCGCGGACGTGGCTGGGCGGAGGCCGAGCTCGCGCAGCTCACCCACGGCAACGTGTTGCGCGCGATGCGCGACATGGAGGCGGCGGCCAACCGATGAGATGGCTTGGCGACGAACGCCTGGGCGCCGACCGCCCTGCGCTACAGGGCGAGGTGGAGTCGCAGCGCGTCGTCGACAGCGGACATCAAGGACGTGGGCAACTCGCCGAGTGCTGGCCCCAGTCGCTCCACTGAGACGGACCTGACCTGCTCGGCCTGGGCCTTCGCGTCCGTCCGCAGTCCCGCCAGCCGCGCGGGGAGCAGCACCTGGAAGGCGAAGACCCGCTTGGTGTTGCTGGTGACCGGCACTACCGTGACCACTCCGCGCCCCAGGCGAGCCGCCACGTTGTTGGCGGTGTCGTTGCTGACGACGATCGCCGGTCGCCGCTTGTTGGCTTCGCTGCCGCGCACCGGCTCCAGGTCGACCAGACGTACTTCGCCACGGCGCATCAGCCACCACGCGCCAAGAGTCGACGCATCCGGGCGGGGCGCCTCATGAGAGGCCGTCGCGATCCGCGCCCTGCCACGCACCCTGCTCACCGGAGGCGTCCCATTCCTCCCACGCAGCGGCGTAGTCGTGCTCGAGGTCGACGTGCCGCAGCATTCGGACCGCCTGCCGGACCGCGGCCGAGCGGGACGCAAGCCCCGACCGACGGGCGTGTTCGTCGAGCAGGGCAACGTCCTCTTCGGGCAGGCTGACACTGAGCTTCACGACCTGATCCTACCTTGGTAGCAATATCAATGCCACCCCCTTGGAGGCGCTATGACCAGAGCCACCACAGTCGGGCTGCTGCTTGCGGCCGGAGCGGGGGTGCGACTTGGACGGCCCAAGGCCTTGGTCACCGGCAGGGACGGCCGCAGCTGGCTGGAGCGGTCGGCGGCGGCGTTGCTCGACGGCGGGGCAGCGCCGGTGTACGTCGTGCTCGGTTCCGACGCCGAGCAGGTCTCGCAGCGGGTGCCGGCTGGCTGCGCGACGGTTGTCGCGCTCGACTGGGAGGAGGGGATGGGCGCCTCGCTGCGAGTTGGCCTGACCGAGGTCGCCCGCCACCACCCCGAAGCCGACGCCGTGCTCGTGATGCTCGTCGACACCCCTGGCGTCGGCGCGGCCGTCGTACGCCGATTGGCCGGGCAGGCTGTCCGTGAAGGGTTGGCGCGAGCGTCGTACGACGGCATCCCAGGCCACCCGGTATTGATCGGTCGCCGCCACTGGCAAGGGGTGCTCGAATCCGCGGACGGCGACCGTGGCGCCCGCGACTACCTGCGCGAGCGGTGCGTCGAGCTGGTCGAGTGCGGCGACATCGGGTCGGGCGACGACGTGGACACGCCCGAGGCGCTGAGCGCCTGGGAAGACGCCGGGCCGGCCTAG
>JACCUS010000433.1 GCA_013811715.1 Nocardioidaceae bacterium | reverse complement strand
ACCACGGTCGCCGCCAGCTCCTTGCGGAGGTGCGGTCGCAGCGCGGCAGCGCGCCCTGGTACGACGTGGTCGACGATGAGATCCAGGGCACGGACCTTTTCTTGCTCTTCGTCGACGAGTCGGCCCGACCCCATGATCACCGCGGACCGATAGTTCATCGAGTGGTGGAAGGCCGAGCGCGCCAGCACGAGTCCGTCGAGCTGGGTCACCGTTACGCACAGGTCCGACGAGAGTCCGCTGCGCAGGGATCGCGCAGCCACCGACCCGTGGAGGTACACGGTGCCGTCCAGGTCGGGCCCGTCCGGATCGACGCCGAACGCGGTGGGTAGCACGACCGGTGCGCCGTCGATGACGACCCCGAGGTGGCAGATCAATGCCTCGTCGAGCAGCCCGAGCAACGCGGCACGGTCGCTCAGTCCTCGGTCAGAGTGGCGGCGCAGGGTCGTCCTCTCGCTGGGAGACAGGGTGCTCATGAGACAAGTGTGGGGCCGAAGTGGCATGATGTAACGAGCCAATCGAGCGTGAACTGCCCAGGCCACTCGTGAGGGGTGTTGTGCCGAGAAACCCGGCTGAGCCGCTGGCCGTCGTGTTGCGCCGGGACACGGCCGATCCGTTGCCAGTCCAGCTCGCCCGACAGGTGCGGGACCTGGCAGTGACGGGGGCGCTTGGCTCAGGCGCCCGGCTGCCGAGCAGCCGCGCGCTGGCGGCCGAGCTGCACGTCGCGCGCTCAGTCGTCGAGCACGCCTACGACCAGCTACAGGCAGAGGGGTGGCTGAGGTCTTCTCGAGGAGCAGGCACATTCGTCGCCGACCTGCCCACGCCGCGCGGTGCCGCCACCAGGTCGACGTCACCTCGCAGGCGCGGGCGGCCGGAAAACGACCTCGTCTCGCTCGACACCGGCACGCCATGGCAGGACCCGCGCGTCGACCCCGGATGGCGACGAGCGTGGCGGCAGGTGTCGATGACTAAGCCACCGAAGGGCTATCCGGATCCCGCGGGCCTGGCGGAGCTGCGCGAGGAGGTGTCGACATACCTGGCTCGGCGCCGCGGTGTGAGACGGGCACCGGAGGAGGTCGTCATCACCTCGGGCACGACGCACGGGTGGGCACTTCTCCTCGACACGGTTGGCAGCAGTGGTTGTGTCGCGATCGAGGATCCTGGCTATCGGGCGGCGGTGGCAGTCGCCGCGGATGCGGGCTTCTCCGTCTGCGACATCCCCGTGGATGCAGCCGGGCTCGACGTCACAGCACTGTCGCGGCTCGAGCAAGACGACGTGCGGGCGATCTACGTGACCCCGGCCCACCAGCACCCCCTAGGAGTGGCGATGTCGGCGGCGCGGCGGGTGGCGCTGGTCGCCGAGGCGGCTCGTCGTTCGGCATACATCGTCGAGGACGACTATGACTCGGAGTTCCGGTACGACGTGGCGCCGCTGCCTGCGCTGGCGTCTCTCGACCGGCACCGGGTCGTCTACCTGGGCACGGTGTCCAAGGTGTTGCATCCTGGGGTTCGGCTTGGCTGGCTTGCCGCCGACCGCGACCTCGTGCGCAGGCTCGTGTCCAGGCGGGCAGCGCGTCGTGACCACCCGAGCTGGCCGGTGCAGCTCGCGGTGCTGACGATGATGCGCGAGGGACACCTCGACCGCGTGATCCGCACCGCACGGCGTGTCTATGCCGAACGCACGGCGCTCGTGGCCAGCCGCCTCGGGGACGCCCTCGGGCTCGAAGTTGCTGCGTCGGCAGGGATGTACGTCACGGTGGAGATGCCCGAGGCGACGGCTCGCTGCGCCTCGGCTGCGGCTCGTGCGGCCGGCTTCGACCTGCCGTCGCTCGCTGGCTTCTGCCGAACGTCCAGCCGGCACGGCGTCGTGCTCGGATTCGGCGGGGTGAGCGACGCAGAGCTGCACCGCGTGCTCGATGTTGTCGTGGCCGGGGTACGACGCGCGGAGGACTCCCGGGGTCAGGCTTGAGACCGAGCAGCGACGTGTCACAATGGGGTCTGCGGCTTTCTTGACATGACCGGGCTTCGCCGCGCCCGTGACTCGCTACGAGAGGTTGTTCGTGTCGCCGAGCACGCCCCCCACTGTGCCAGGATCCACCAGCCCTTCGCCGACCTCGCAGCGACGGCGGGCTCTCGCCGCCTCCTCAGCTGCTGGCAGGGCGACGGTGACCGCGTCGACCTCCCACGCCAACAAGGCAGCGACGAAGAAGCCCGCTGACAAGAAGGTGTCACCGGTGCGAGCCGTCGAGACGACGAAGACGTCGGCGAAGAAGGCCCCTGCGAAGAAGACGAGCAAGAAGGGCGCCACCGCGAAGGCCAGTGCGCCAGCGAAGAAGGCAGTAAGCAGTGCGCCAGCGAAGAAGGCAGTGAGCAGTGCGCCAGCGAAGAAGGCAGTGAGCAAGAAGGGTGCCACCACCAGGGCCGGCGCGCCGACGAGGGGCACCGCCTCGGCCGAGGAAGTCGTCGAGATCCCGGCCCCTCCAGTGCCTGTTGACGCCAACGGAATCAAGGCCCTTGCCGATGTCGACGACACGATCTTCGAGAAGGACCTGGCGACTGATCCCACGCTCAAGGAAGAGGAGAAGCAGGGTTTCACGCTGTCGGAGGCAGACGAGGCCGACGAGCCGGAGCAGACCGTCACCGTCGCGGGCGCCACGGCCGACCCGGTCAAGGACTATCTCAAGCAGATCGGCAAGGTGCCACTCCTCAACGCCGAGATGGAGGTGGAGCTCGCCAAACGCATCGAGGCAGGTCTCTTCTCCGAGGAGAAGGTCGCTCGAGGTGGCAAGCTCTCAGCCAAGATGCTCAACGAGCTGACCTGGATCGCCGAGGACGGTCGCCGCGCCAAGAA
>JACCUS010000192.1 GCA_013811715.1 Nocardioidaceae bacterium | reverse complement strand
GGAGGTGGGCACACAGCTCGGATAGGGAGAAGATCTGCTCGATCAGCCTGAGCTGAGGGCGGTCCGTCGGGTTCTCAGTTTCGGTCTTGGCATCCATGACAGGCAGGTGCGCCAGCCCTGCCGTGAGGGCCCGAGATGCCCCGAGACCGCCCGATGCACAGCCCGTACCGAAGGCATAAGTGTCGAATAGGTGGAGAGTTGCCACTCCGTCCTCCTGGGTAAGGACGGCGGGCACGGACCCTGACCTGCATGTTTGGTGGAGCTGAGGGGATTCGAACCCCTGACCTTCTCATTGCGAACGAGACGCGCTACCAACTGCGCCACAGCCCCGCGGCCGAACCGACCAGAAACTCTAACACCGCAGGCAGGGCGGCCGAGAGCAACTCAGCCGTTCACCGCGCGACGCGGCTCCACACCGATCTCGTCGGTGCGCTCGACCTCAACCGCCGCTGCGCCGGTCTGGCTGTCGGCGTCGGAATGGCCGGACGACCAGGTGCCCGGCTCGCCCAGCTGGATCGTGCGGGTGGTCCGCTTGGCGACCGGCGCACCGACGTACGTCGGCAGCGTGACCGGCAGCGGGTCCCACAGTGAGCCGCCCAGGGAACCCCCATCGGCGGTCGACAAAGCCACCGCCACCACCCTCTCCTGGGCCAGGTCGTGCGCCAGTCCGGCGGCGGCAGCGGCCCGGAGCTCCTCCGCGCTCAGCCAGACCGTGGGCTCGTCGTCTTGCGGGTCGTGCGGCTTCGCGTTGCCGTGCGAGGCGTCGACCCGGGTCGCGGCCCGGCGTACGACGTTCGACACCTGCGGTCGGGCCGCCGCCGCCTCGGCCCAGTAGGACTCGTTCGCCGCCCGGGCCTGGCGACGCGCCATGAACAAGAAGCCGAGCACCAGCCCGAGCGGGATCGCCACCGACCACCAGGGCAGATGGCCGAGCGCGCAGACGCCCCCGGTGCCGGCCGCGGCGATGGCCAGCACGAGCAGCACTCGCCGACGCCGAGCGGCAGCCGCCCGCATCGCCACCCGGCTGGTGCGGACGAGCTCGGCCATGTCCCCGACTGGCCCGTCGGCCTTGAGCGAGGGGGTGACCACCCGGTCGACCGAGCGGGGAGGCGTGACCACCATCCGGCCCCCGACCCGGCTCGAACCCCCACGACGCGACAGCACCCGCATGGCGGAGGAGAACCGCTCGATGGATCGCTTGCGCGCCACCTCGTCGTGGCGGCGCAGAGCCTGCGGAACCAGGTAGGCGGCCCAGGCCACCACGATGGATGCGTATATGACACCGGTCAAACCCACGAGTACGACCGTATGGCCGGCCCGCTGGCGAGCCGTGGAGCCGAGACGGTGTGTCGCTTGAGAAATCTGGGACTGGTGGGATTCAGGGCAGCCGCGCCTGCAACCCTTGCGGAACCTCTTCGGCGGTGATGGTGAACAGCAGATGGTCGCACCAGCGCCCGTCGATGTGCAGATATCGCGGCGCCAGCCCGATCAACGTGAATCCCAGCTTCTCGACGATGCGCAGGCTCGCGAGATTCTCCGGCCGGATCGCGATCTCGATCCGGTGCAACCCCATCGTGCCCAGGCAGTGGTCGACCGCCATCGCCACGGCCGTCGTCATGATGCCGCTCCCGGCGTGCGCCTCACCGATCCAGTAGCCCAGCTGTGCCGACCGCACCGACCCCCAGGTGATGCCGGTGACGGTGAGCTGCCCGATCATCTCGTCGCCATCATGCGTCACGACGAAGGGGAGAGTCCGCCCGGCGCGGCCCTGCCGGATCAGGCCGCGGGTCAGCGCGCGGTACCCTTTGCTGCCCCCTCGCGCCTCGAGCGGTTTCGTGGACTCCCACGGGCCAAGCCACGCGGCGTTGTCGCGCCGCAGCTGCGCCCACCGTGAGGCGTCCCGCTGCGTGATCGGCCGCAGGCCGACCCGGCCGTTCGTGAGCCGCACCGGCCAACCCGTAGTCAGGGCTCGTCACCGGCGTCCGTGCGAGCCGTACGAGCGTGGTCACCACCGTGGATCTGGTCCAGCACATGGCCCAGGATCGGAGCGAGCACCGCCAGCCCGTCCTTCACGCCGCCGGGCGAGCCGGGCAGGTTGACGATAAGCGTCCGGCCGGCGACGCCGGCGAGACCGCGGGACAGCGCGGCGGTGGGGACCCCCTTGCCGGTGCCGTGCGCCCGCATCGCCTCGGCGATGCCGGGTATCTCCCGCTCGACGACCTCTCGCGTCATCTCCGGGGTGCGGTCGGTCGGCGACACACCCGTGCCCCCGGTCGTGACGACCAGATCGGCGCCGCCGGCGGCGGCTGTGCGCAAAGCGTCGCGAACGGGCTCGCCGTCGGGTACGACGAGGGCCGCCACGTCCGCAAACCCCAGCTCGCCCAGCGCCGCCACGATGCGCGGTCCCGTCGTGTCGTCGTACACCCCCGCGAAGGCCCGGTTCGACACCGAGATCACCACGGCCCTACGGTGCTGCACGCCACTCACTCCGCTGCGCCTGCTCGGGTCCAGGCGCCGCTGCGTCCCCCGGACTTGCGGACCACCTTCACGTCGTCGATGACCGTCGCCTTGTCGACCGCCTTCACCATGTCCACGACCGTGAGCGCCGCCACCGAGACGGCGGTCAGCGCCTCCATCTCGACCCCGGTGCGGTCGGTGGTGCGCACGGTGGCGGTGATCTCGACGGCGCCCTCGCCCGGCTCGACGTCGACCACGACACCGCTCAGCGCGAGCGGGTGGCACAGCGGGATCAGCTCCGAGGTCCGCTTCGCTGCCATGATCCCGGCAAGCCGGGCCACCCCCAACGCGTCGCCCTTGGGTACTCCCTCACCGCGCAGCAGCGCCAGCACCTCCCCCGACACCCGCACCCGGCCGACGGCCACCGCCTC
>JACCUS010000191.1 GCA_013811715.1 Nocardioidaceae bacterium | reverse complement strand
CCCGTGAGCAGCTCGACCTGGCGGTCCTCGCCGTGTTCTCCTCGTGGAACACCGACCGCGCCAAGATCTACCGCCGTCAAGAGCGCATCCCCGACCACCTCGGTACCGCGGTCAGCATCTGCTCGATGGTGTTCGGCAACCTCGGCGACGACTCCGGCACCGGCGTCTGCTTTACCCGCGACCCCGCTTCTGGGCATCAGGGCGTGTACGGCGACTACCTGCCGAACGCTCAGGGAGAAGACGTGGTCGCCGGTATCCGCAACACCATGCCGCTCACCGCCCTCGGCGACACCGACGCCGAGTCCTACGAAGAGCTGCTGGGGATCATGGAGACGCTCGAGCGGCACTACCGGGACATGTGCGACATCGAGTTCACGGTCGAGCGCGGCAGGCTGTGGATGCTGCAGACCCGGGTCGCAAAGCGCACCCCCGCGGCGGCCTTCCGGATCGCCATGCAGCTCGTCGACGAAGGCGTCATCGACCTCGACGAGGCGCTGCGGCGGGTCAAGGGTGACCAGCTGGCGCAGCTGATGTTCCCGCAGTTCGACACCAACGGCGACCGTGAGCTCATCGCAACGGGGATGGCCGCCAGCCCCGGAGCCGCCGTCGGGAAGGCCGCCTTCGACTCCGCGACGGCGGCCGAGTGGGCGGCCAAGGGCGAGGACGTGATCTTGGTGCGGCGCGAGACCAACCCGGACGACCTGCGCGGCATGATCGCGGCACGCGGCGTGCTGACCAGCCGAGGAGGGAAGACCTCACACGCGGCGGTCGTCGCCCGCGGGATGGGCCGCACCTGTGTGGTCGGCGTCGAGGCGCTGCGGGTCGACCCGAGGAAGAAGGAGTTCCGCACCCCCGACGGGGCTCACGTCGTGGAGGGAGACGTGCTCTCGATCGACGGGACGACGGGGCAGGTCTACGCCGGGAAGGTGGCGGTCACCGAGAGCGCCGTCGTAGGAGCACTGTCGACGGGGTTCGGTACGGCGGGTGGCGGGCACGTCGAGGACGCTGAGCAGGACGCGCTCATCGACGCCGTCGCCCGCATCATGGCCCACGCCGACAGCACTCGACGAATGGGCGTGCGGGCGAACGCCGACACCCCGGAGGATGCTCAACGAGCGCGGGAGTTCGGCGCCCAGGGCATCGGGCTGTGCCGCACCGAGCACATGTTCTTGGGCTCGCGCCGCAAGATCGTCGAGCGAGTGATCCTGGCGGGCAGCGACGAGCGACGGGCGGCGGCGCTCGAGGAGCTACTGCCGCTGCAGCGCGACGACTTCAGCGGCATCTTCGAGGCCATGGACGGGCTCCCGGTCGTCATCCGGCTGCTCGACCCACCACTGCATGAGTTCTTGCCCGATCTGACGGCGCTGTCGGTCAAGGTCGCCGTGGCGGAGGCCTTGGGGGAGCCGGACGACGAGGCCGCCGAGCTGCTCAAGGAGGTGCAGCGGCACGACGAGCAGAACCCGATGCTCGGCATGCGTGGGGTACGGCTGGGCATCGCCGTACCCGGTCTCTTCCTGCTGCAGGTGCGAGCGATCGCGGAGGCGACCGCCGAGCTGAGGAAGCGCGGACTCGACCCGCAGCCAGAGATCATGGTGCCGCTGGTGGGCGACGTGAAGGAGCTGACGATCATCAAGGAGCAGGCTCTGGAGACGATCAAGGAGGTCTGCGACGAGCTCGACATCGAGATGCGGTTCCCCATCGGCACCATGATCGAGCTGCCCCGGGCGGCGATGACCGCACGTGCGATCGCCGCAGAGACGGACTTCTTCTCGTTCGGCACCAACGACCTGACACAGACGACGTGGGGCTTCAGCCGCGACGACGTCGAGGCAGCGTTCTTCCCGAGGTACATCGAGGCGGGCATCTTCGGTGTCAGCCCATTTGAGACCCTCGACGTCGACGGAGTCGGGCGTCTCGTCTCGGTGGCGGCCTGGGAGGGCAAGGAGGCCCGTCCGGACCTGGTCTTGGGGGTGTGCGGCGAGCATGGCGGCGACCCGGATTCGATCCACTTCTTCGAGTCGATCCTGCTCGACTACGTCTCGTGCTCCCCGTTCCGCGTGCCCGTCGCCCGGCTCGAGTCGGGCCGTGCCTCTTTGGACTCCGAGACCGCGACCATGCACCCGCCGAGGGCCGGGACGGGGCAGTGAAGCGCATCGGGCACTTCATCGGCGGTCAGCGCACGGGCGAGTTCGGCCGCACGGCGCCGGTCTACGACCCGGCCACCGGAGTGCAGACCGGCGAGGTCGGGCTCGCCGACGTCGCGGAGGTAGACCAGGCGGTTGCCGCAGCGGCGGCGGCCTTCGGCGAGTGGCGGCACAGCAGCCTCACCACCCGGTCACGAGTGTTGTTCGCGTTTCGCCAGCTCGTCGACGAGCATCGTCAGGAGTTGGCCGCGCTCGCTACGGCAGAGCACGGGAAGGTGCTGTCCGACGCGGCGGGGGAGGTGGCACGCGGCCTGGAGTGCGTCGAGTTCGCCTGCGGCATCCCCCAGCTGCTCAAGGGCGGCCACTCAGCCCAGGCGGCCACCGGGGTTGAGGTGCACGAGCTGAAGCAACCACTCGGGGTCGTCGCCGGCGTCACCCCGTTCAACTTCCCCGTCATGGTGCCGCTGTGGATGATCCCGAATGCGATCGCGAGCGGGAACACGTTCGTACTCAAGCCCAGCGAGAAGGACCCGTCGGCCGCCCTGCTCATCGCTGCGCTGCTGAAAGACGCCGGACTGCCCGACGGCGTCTTCAACGTCGTCCAAGGCGATGCCGTGGCAGTCGACCGGCTGCTTGACCACCCCGACGTCGAGGCAGTGAGCTTCGTGGGTTCGACGACCGTCGCCCGGCACATCTACGAGCGCGGCGCTGCTGCGGGCAAGCGCGTGCAGGCACTCGGCGGCGCCAAGAACCACATGGTTGTACTGCCGGACGCGGATGTGGAGATGGCAGCCGACGCCGCGGTGTCGGCGGCGTACGGCTCGGCGGGCGAGCGCTGTATGGCGGTCTCCGTCGTGGTCGCCGTCGGCGCCGTAGCCGATCCGGTGGTCGACGCCGTCAACAAGCGGATTGCGAAGTTGCGGATCGGAGCCGGCGCCGACCCGGAGTCGGAGATGGGTCCGCTCGTGACGCGGGCCCACCGCGACAAGGTGGCGTCGTACCTCGACATCGCCGCGGCCGAAGGCGCGAAGGTCGTCGTCGACGGCCGCGAACAGCCCTTCGACGGCGACGGCTTCTTCCTCGGCGCCAGCCTGGTCGATTACGTGCAGCCCGACATGCAGGTGTACCAGGACGAAATCTTCGGTCCGGTGCTGTGCGTGGTGCGGGCCGACACGGCACAGCAGGCGATCGACATCGTCAACGCCAACCGGTACGGCAACGGCGCGGCGATCTTCACCCGCGACGGCGGAGCGGCCCGCCGGTTCCAGCACGACGTCAGCGTCGGGATGGTGGGGGTGAACGTGCCGATCCCGGTGCCGGTCGCCTACTTCTCCTTCGGCGGTTGGAAGGACAGCCTGTTCGGCGACTCCCACATGTACGGCCCCGAAGGTGTCCACTTCTACACGCGCACCAAGGTCGTGACCAGCCGCTGGCCCGACCCGTCAACGAGCCAAGTCGACCTGGGCTTTCCCACGCACCGGTGACCCAGGTCGTATGTCGTGGGTTGCGGGAAAGTTGTCGTCAAACAGCCACTGAGACAGCGAGTTTCCCGCAATCCGCAGGATCCCCGTCGGGCGGGAGTCAGCCGATGAGCCAGGGCGCCGCGGCCAGTCCGAAGGCGATGAGCAACAACCCCGAGTCACCCCAGCGCCACGGCGCCGCTTCGGCCCAGGTGCGCTCGGTTGCGCCCGCGAAGCCGCGTGAGTCCATCGCCACCGAGAGCGACCCGGCATGGCGCATCGACACCACGAGCAGCGCGAAGGCGCTGGCCGCGGACTCCTTCACCCGACGGATCGGTCCACCGTCTAGTCCGAGCCCGCGGGCCCGCCGCGCCCGCTGCACTTGCCGCCACTCCTCACCGAGTGAGTCAACGCGCTGGAGAGCCGCCACGGCGGCCACCACGACTCGTGGAGGCAGCCGTAGCCGCTGCGCCAGGTGATCACCCAGGGCGCTGGGCCGGAGCAGCGGTGTCAGCATGGCGCTGGGTAGCACGATAAAGAGGATCCGCATCGCCGCGCCGAGTGACTCGTCGATGTCGGCGCCGCCGTACAGGTAGGTCGAGACGGTGATGGACATGGCGGCGACCAGCCCGAAGAGCAGCCGCCGGCCCGTGCCCTTGAGGTCACGGACGAGCCAGCCGAACGCCAGCAGCTCGAGCCCGACGCAGATCAGTCCCGGACGCGCCGAGTTGATGCCAAATGCGCCGACCACCGGAAGCAGACACCCGGCCAGCAGGGAGAGGGGGCCGAGAAAGCTCGGAGGAGTCACGACGCCCCCACCTTGTCGAGCGTGAGCACCTCGTCAGCGATGGCGTCGACGGCCAGCATGTCGTGGGTGGCGACAGCGACTCCCGACCCGGCGTCGCGGGCGGCCGCGACGGCACCCATCACCAGGGACCAGGTACGACGGTCCTGGCCGACAGTGGGTTCGTCGAGGAGGACGCCGTACGGTCCGTGCGCCAGGGCGGCTGCGACCATCAGGCGCCGCTGCTCTCCCCCGGAGAGGTGATAGGGGCTGGCGTCAGAGAGGTGGCTCAACCCGAAGACTTCTAGCAGCCCGCCCGCCCGGCGTTCCGCCGCCCGCGGTTCCCGACCACACGCGCGAGCAGAAGCGAGCACCTCGCTTTGCACCGACCGGCTCACGACCCCGTGCTCAGGGGCCTGCGGCATCCACGACAGGCGGGCAGTCAGGTCAGGCGACGCCCAACGCCACGGCTCGGTTCCCTTCTTGGTCGCCAGCTCTGGGGCGGCGACGACAGTTCCCGATGTCGGTTTCAAGAGGCCGCCCAGAACAGCGACGAGCGTCGACTTCCCAGCGCCGCTGACCCCGGTGACCCCACATGCCTTGCCCGCATCGAGGACCGCCCCGACCCCGTCGAGCGCGACGGTCGGGGCGGCTCGACGATCCACCAGGCCGCCCTTGAGCTCCACCCCGATGTCGGTCGCAGTGACCAGCCGCTGGGGCCCGCTCGCCCACGGCCCGACCAGGGTGGGATCGACCGCTGCGAGCCTCGGAGTGTCCACTCCAGGCACCCACACGCCCTGCGACGTGAGAAACGCCGCCTGCTCCGCAAGAACGGTCCTCGGATCGCCATCGGCAACCACCTGACCGCCCGAGCCCAGTACGATCAGCCGGTCCGCGAAGTCGAGCCACGGCTCGATGTGATGCTCGACCACCAGGGTCGTCGCCTGACGGGAGTCAGCGTCTCGGCGTACGGCTGCTCGGACCGAGCCGGCCAACTCCGGGTCCAACATCGAGGTGGGCTCGTCGAGGAGCATCACCGGGCTGCCGAGGACCAGGCTGCCCGCGAGCGCGAGCCGCTGAGCTTCTCCGCCAGAGAGCGCCGATGTCGGGTGTCCGACGCCATACGGGAAGGCGGATGCTCCGAGCGCCATCTGGACGCGTGGCCAGATCTCCTCCCGCGAAACCTGGCGGTTTTCCAGTCCGAACGCGACATCGCGCCCGACGGTCTCGGCGACCACGCTGACCAGCGGATCCTGCTGCAGCAGTCCGACGTGGCCGGGCACTTCGAACACCTCGCGCTCCCCGATCCGGACCCGCCCCGACAGGTCGCCTTGACTCGCTGTGAGCAGCAGACCGGCGATGCCTCGCAGCAGAGTCGACTTCCCCGACCCGCTGGGGCCGGCGATGACGACACGTTGACCGGCCGGGATGTGCAGTGACAGGTCCGCGAGCACCGGAGTGCGTCGGCGGAGTGGACGCCAGGTCAGTCCTTCGACGGTGACGGCCGCTCCGCCACAAGATGAGTCAGACGGCGCGATTGTGGGCCGCTTCCTCGCCTGCCGGGAGAGCGTCGATCGCGCCAGTGGCAGCCAGTGCACGAGTCAGCGCCCAACCCCCCAGGCCGGCGACGACGGCGCCCGACAGCGCGAAGAAGAAGAGATAGCCCAGCTTGAAGTCGAGGGTCGTGCCCTGCCAGTAGGCGTTCAGCTCGTACAGCCACTCGAACAACGCGGCGAGGATGCCGCCGAGGACGGCGACCAGGGGGGTGAAGCGGGTGAAGAGGAAGATGGCCAGCGCCACCTCGACTCCGAGCCCCTGGAGCAAGCCGGAGATCAAGGTCGCCGCCCCCCACTCGTTGCCGATCAGGGCCGAGACCAGCGCTGCCAAGAACTCGGCGAGCAGAGCGGCGCCGAGCCGGCGTACGACGAGACCGCCGACGACCCCGGCGATCAGCCATGGGCCGCCGAGGAGCCCGATCGCCGGGCCCACGGCGTTGGAGATCGGCGTGGACAGCGCGGTGTAGGCGGAGCTCCAGCCCCAGTAGACGACGCCGAAGACGACACCGATCATCGCGGCCGTCATCAGGTCGATGGTGCGCCATGAGGTGGTCGCCCGCTTCAGCGAAGATGTGACGTGTGTGGCCATTGTGGTTGCCTCCCAGAAACTCGGGAGGGGAAGCGGGCGGTCTGCCCACTCGAGTCTCGACTCCCTTCGCCGGTGCTAACCGGATCAGGTTCGAGGGTCTGCGGCTCTTCCGCACTCTCAGCGCCCGCTCGGCGCTCCCCTGTCGTATGGTGCCAAGCCTAGCGTCTTCCCCGAACAGATGCCGACGGGCACCTCGATCCGTAAGTGGCCGAAAGTCGGTGCGTGAGTCGGTCGGGGTTTACCATGGGTTAACGTCCGCGACACCTCGCGGCGCTCATGGTTGTGCGCAGGCAACGGGAGATCGGTTCGATGATGACGGCACGCGGCTACGGCTTCGCGGTCGGGCTTGCCGTCGTCGTCGGGATCTCGGCGTGGGTGGCGTCCGACTGGCTCAACCTGCCGTTACGCGACCCGGACGGGTTGGCGGGACCTTCGTACATCCGGCTTCCGCTCATCGTGCTGCTGTTCTTCTTGGCCGATGTCGTGCCGCGCGTGCTGATCGACAACCGGGGCTTCTCGCATTTCACAGAGTCGTTCAAGTCGTACGCGCGGGAACGCTGGACGCGCAGCCGGGCCGTGCTGGTGCTCGTCGGCCTGTCCAGCTTCTATGTCGTCTATGTCGCCTACCGCAACCTGAAGGGCTTCTTGCCGTTCGTGCGTGACGGCCTCCACGACCAGCTGCTCAAGGATCTCGACCGGGCCCTCGCCTTCGGGCACTATCCGGCTTCGTTGCTGCACAACCTCCTCGGCACCGGTGTGGCGGCGCATGTGTTGTCGTTCGTCTACATCGCCTTCTTGTTGTTCGTGCCGGTGAGTCTCGGCGCGGCGCTCATGTGGTCGAGGAACGTGTCGACCGGGTTCTGGTATGTCACAGCGCTGTGCGTCAACTGGGTGCTCGGCACCGCAAGCTACTACTGGCTGCCTTCGCTCGGCCCTTACTTCGCCGACCGGTCGATCTTCTTGGATCTGCCTGAGACCGGCGTCTCCCGGCTGCAGTCAGCCTTGGAGACAGCCCGCGCAGAGACCATCCTCGACCCCTACGCATCCGAGTCCGTGCAGGGCATCGCCGCGTTCGCGTCGCTGCACGTCTCGATCCTCTTCACGGCCGCTTTGATCTGTCACTACATGATCCCCAACAAGTGGATGCGTTCGGGGATGTGGGTCTTCTTCGCGTTGACCTCGATCGCGACGATCTACTTCGGCTGGCACTACCTGCTCGACGACGTCGCGGGGTTGGCAATCGGCTGGATCGCGGTGTGGGTCGGCGCCAAGGCGACCGGTCACCAGATGAGGGTTCAACGTCACCGGGTCTCCGCCGGCGACGGCTTACTCGGCGTGTTTCCGCCGGAAACGGTCAAGGACGACGTCGATGCGACGGCCGCCGAGCTCCAAGGTGACGGCCAGCGCGACACCGCTCACGTATGAGGTCTGGCTCGGAACTCGTGCGGCTGGACGTGCAGCGGCACGTCGCCACGATCACCTTGGACTCGCCGCACAACCGCAACGCCTTGTCGCGGCGCCTGGTGGCCGAGTTGACCGACCACCTGCACGAGGCGGCTGGCTCGGACGGCGTACGAGTCATCGTGCTGACCCACAGCGGTGGGACGTTCTGCGCCGGCGCCGACCTCACAGAAGCGGTCGCCGGCGGCATGGAGCGGGGGACCAGCGCCCTGCTGGCGCTGTTGCAGACCGTCGCTGCGCTCTCGAAGCCCGTGGTCGCCGTCGTGCGCGGTCATGTCAGGGCTGGTGGCCTCGGCCTGGTCGGCGCCTGTGACGTTGCGCTGGCGAGCGAGGCGTCCACGTTTGCGTTCAACGAGTCCCTGCTTGGGCTGGCGCCGGCGATCATCTCGCTGACCACCCGTTCCCGCCTCGCGGAGCGCGATGTGGCGAGGAAGTGCCTGACCGGGGTCACCTTCGACGGCGTCGAGGCCGCTCGGTCAGGCCTGGTGACCCAGGTGGTCCCGGTGGAGGAGCTAGACGCGGCGCTGGCCGCCCTGGTGGCGGAGTTCGGCAAGGTGTCACCGCAAGGACTGCGCGAGACCAAGGCCCTCCTCAACCGACCGCTGCTCGAGCGGATGGAGGTCGACGGGCCCGGCCTGGTGGCGTTGTCGGCTCGGCTCTTCTCCACCGAGGAGGCCCGGGAGGGGATGACAGCCTTTCGCGAACGTCGTCCCGCAAGCTGGGTCGAGCAGTAGCCGACGGCGGCGCCCTGGCCCCTGGCGCGGGGCCGCCGTTGGTGGTTGGCTGATCCCGGAGGCGACAGGCGTCTCACCTATCCGATCGGCATCAGGAGAGCTCATGGGAACGCGTGATGAAGCGTGGGTAGCGGGGAGCCCCTGCTGGGTCGATCTGGTCGTTGACGACACTGCGGAAGCCAAGAACTTCTATGGCGGGCTCTTCGGCTGGGACTGCCAAGATCAGCCGTCTCAGGCGGGCGGCTACCTCATGTGCCTGCTCCAAGGTCGCCCCACCGCCGGTATCGGCCCGAAGCCCGAAGGCGTCGGCATGCCGGCGGTCTGGTCCACCTATCTGGCCACCGACGACGCCGATGAGACAGCCGCCAAGATCAAGGCGGGGGGCGGCTCGTTGATGATGGAGCCCTTCGACGTCCTAGACGCCGGGCGGATGGCGTTCGGTTTCGATCCGGCTGGTGCGGCCTTCGGGATCTGGCAGGCAAGGGCGCACTCGGGTTCGCAGATCGTCAACGAGGCGGGCGCGTTGACATGGAACGAGTGCATGTCACGCGACTACGCCGGCGCGAAGGACTTCTATGCCAGCGTCTTCGGCTACGAGTACGACGAGATGGGCGACGGCGAGAACTTCAACTACTCCCTGATCAAGGTCTCCGGCGGGGGGGTCGGCGGGCTCGGGCAGCTAGGCGCGGAGACGCCGGAGGAGGTTCCGGCCCACTGGATGACGTACTTCGGCACGGTGGACACCGATTCCACGGTCGAGCGGGCCGAGAGCCTCGGGGCCAAGGTCCAAATGGCCGCGCGAGACAGCGAGTATGGACGGTTGGCCGTACTGGCCGGTCCGCAAGGTGAGGTGTTTTCCGTCATCGAGGTCGGCTCGTCCGGCGACGCCGTCAGCGGCGAGTCCACCCGCGGGGGCTGAACTGCCCGAGCCCTGATCCCTTTTGCAGCAGGAGCGGCCGCATTCGCGCCGTGCAATTGCCGGGGACCAAAGGGCCTAAAAGGTCCGAACTGAATTACATCGCTGTAGTTTGTCAGCCGACACGCCGTGGGACTAAAGGTATCTGTGGGAATAGTGTTCCCAAAGTGACAGAAGGTGGCTACGGTCCATTGATAGCGAAAAGGCCCCTGCCGTCGATGAAAGCGGCCGGTCGCCGCAGATTCCGACGAAGGGACCCGGTGTGTCCGAGCGAGCGAGGACGAGAGCGCTAGGGCTCGGTGCCGCGGCGATCCTTACGATCGCGCTGAACCCGACGGCGTACGCCGATGCCGACAAGCCGATCATTCCGAGCAAACAGCAGATCATTGACGCCGAGCAACAAGTGGCGCAGGTAGGACGCTCGGTAGGCGAGATCCAGGCGGACCTGTTTGCGGCCAACGACTATCTCGAAGAGCTCGCTGTTGCAGCGCAGCAAGCCGCCGAGAGGTACAACGGGGCAGTCATGCGGTGGCAGCAGGCCCAGGAGTCTGCCGTCGTGGCGCGCGAGCGAGCCGATCAGGCGGTCACCAACGCTGAAACGGCCCGTGCGGAGCTGGCGGGGTTCGCGGTCACGCGGGACGTCACCGGTTCGGAGTTCACCAACTTCAGCTCAGCCATCACGGCCAACGGGCCGACGACGCTGGTCAACCAGATATCGGGGGCGGACACGTCTCAGACGGCTTTGAGCTCGAAGTACCAGACGTGGCAAGCCGCCGCCGAACTCGCGGAGGTGTACGTGGACGACGCCGAGGAGGCGCTCGCGCAGGCCGCGCAAGCCGAGCGGGATGCGGCCGCAGCGAGCCAAGTCGCACAGGGAGCAGTGGTCGTCCAGCAGGATGCGGTGATCACCATTGCCGCGCGGCGCGAAGGCCTGGTCAACGAGCTGGCAGTGGCGCAAGACATCTCGGTGTCGCTGGCGAGTCAGCGACAGGTTGGACTGGAGCAACGCCGAAGGGAACGGCTCGCCGAGCGCCGTCGTCAACAGCTCATCGAACAGCAGCGACAGGAAGAACTCGAGCGGCAGCGTGAGGCTCGCATGCTGCACCGTGAGCAACGCGCCCTGGAGCGGGCCCAACAGCGTGCCCTGGAACGGGCTGAACTGCGGCGGCAGGAGCGGGCAGAGCAGCGGGTCTTGGAGCGGGCTGAACTGCGCCGGCAGGAGCGGGTGGATGAGCGGGCGCAGGAGCGGGCTGAACTGCGGCGGCAGGAGCGGGCAGAACAGCGGGTCTTGGAGCGGGCTGAACTACGGCAGCGGGAGCGCGCGGATGAGCGGGCGGACGAACGGGCCCTTGAGCTGGCGCAGGAGCGGGCGGACGAACGGGCCCTGGAGCTGGCGCAGGAGCGGGCGGATGAGCGTGCGCAGGAGCTGGCGGAGCTGCTGGCGCAGGAGCGGGCGGAGCTGCGGGCTGAGGAGCGGGCGGAGCAGCGGGCGCAGGAGCGGGCGGAACTGCGGGCGCAGGAACGAGCCGAGCAACGGGCCCAGGAACGGGCAGAACAGCGAGCGCAGGAGCGTGCCGAGGAGCGCGCGGAGCGCCGAGCCGAGCGCCGAGCTGAGCGCCGTGAGCAGCGCCGCGCCGACAACACGTTGACGGCTACGGTCGCCATCGACTACGCGTACGCCCAACTCGGCGAGCCGTACCTATGGGGTGCCGCAGGCCCGGACTCGTGGGACTGCTCCGGCCTGACGATGGCCGCCTGGGGCAGCGCAGGGGTTTACCTACCGCATTACTCGGTGGCCCAGTACGCCGCGACGACGGCGATCACCTACAGCGAACTGCGTCCTGGCGACCTGATCTTCTGGTCGAGCGATCCAACCGACCCCAACACGATCTTTCACGTCGGGCTCTATTTGGGCAACGGGCAGATGATCCATGCCCCGCGCACGGGCGTGGATGTCGAAGTGCAGAGCGTCTGGTACTGGGAGACCCCTGACTTCTTCGGCCGGCCCTGAGCAGTCGGAGGGGCCGGTGACGCTAGTGGCGGGTCAGGCGTCCGTCACTGACCGTGGCGTCCCGTGCCGTGCGGTGAGTCTGTGGTGGGGTACGTCTCGGCACCCTCGCCGTACTTCTCTGCATGGCGAGCGCGTGAGGCGGTGATCTCGGCTTCGGCC
>JACCUS010000345.1 GCA_013811715.1 Nocardioidaceae bacterium | reverse complement strand
GTGTCCTCCCTGATCGCGCGGTTCGTCGTCGAGCTCGCACCACCGTCCTGACATCCGCCCCTAGAATGCTGGCCCCCAGTGGCCGCCACCCGACGTTTGGGGTAACCAGCAAGTGCCCCAGGCCAGCCGAACTACCCCAAACACCAGCGCGCCCGCCGCCCCACCACGTCTGGGGTAACCAGCCGGCGCCCCCGGCCGGCCGAACTACCCAAACGGTCGAAGCCGACGCACTCTAGTCACGCGGACCGCGAGACGGTTCGCCGACGAGGGGACCCGAGGCTTCCGTCAGGAAGGCGCCGTTCTTCTCATGCCGTCCAGCCTGTCCAGGAGGTCTCGCGGGTCGAGCGAGCCGGGGCCACCACGCTCGGCGGCGAGGCGGGCCGCCTCCCGGCGGATCAGCTCGTTGGCCGGGGTCGCGACGTCATACCGACGTCCGAGCCAGACGATCTCGCCATTGAAGTAGTCGGACTCGATCACTCCCGTACGCCGCTCGAGGCTTTGCCAGGACGACCCACCCGAGCGTGGCCGACCCGAGATCTCCCTGCTCTGCAGGATGTCTCCTCGCCGCTCGGCGTCCTCGGCCTCGCTGACCGGCTCGATGCCCGCCGCGGCCAGCGCCGCCTCCCCCTCGACGAGGATGGCCTCGCGCAGCTCGTCGAAACCGTCGGTGCGGGAGCAGACCGCCTGCACAGCGTTGGCGAGGTTCATCATCAACTTGCGGTACTTCCAGCGCATGATGTCGGGGCGTGGCTGGGAGACGATCCCCGCATCAACGAAGGCGGCAGCGATCGCCGTCGCCGTCGCGTCGACCCCGTCGGGGTACCGCCCGATGTCGAGGATCGCCGGAGTCGGCGAACACTTCGCCTCGACGACCCCTGGCTCCAGATGGCCCGTCGGCGCCATGACGCAGACGCCGTACACGTGCTCGAACCAGCGCAGCGCAGTCGGCTCGTTCGCCACGCCGTTCTGGAGACAGACGAGCGCAATGCTCGCGGGGGCGAAAGCCGCGAGGGACGAGACAGCGTCGCCAGTCGCATCACTCTTGACTGCGAGCAGCACCACGTCGTCTGATCGCCAGTCGACGGCGGCTGGGGACGCCACGGCCGGGATCTGCTGGACGCTCGCACCGGTCGGTGTCTCGAGCCGCAGCCCGTTGCGCTGGATCGCAGCGAGATGATCTCCTCGCGCGATGAGGACGACCTCGTTGCCGGCGTGGTGGAGCAGGGCGCCGACCACCCCTCCGACGGCACCTGCTCCGTACACAACAAGGCGCATCAGGTCACGCTACCCGGCGTTGAGTCGCGACCCAGTGCTGGGAGAATCGCAGCCATGACCACCCCGACCGCCGATGTGAGCGTCCGAGTTGCCTGGCCGGCCGACGCCGCCGCGATCGCGGCCGTCCAGGTCCGGGCCTGGCGCGAGCGGTATGCCGACGTGCTCCCCACCGAGGTGCTCGACGAGCTCCCAGAGGAGCAGTTCCACGAGGCGTGGTCGAGCTCGATCTCGCGACCCAAGGAAGCCCGCCAGCGCGTGCTCGTGGCGCTCGAGCGAGTGACCGTGCGCGGCTTCGCGGCCATCGCTCCCTCATCCGACCAGGACGCCAACCCGGCGGTCGACGGCGAGGTGGCGGAGTTCGTCGTCGACCCCGACCAACGTCGGTGCGGACACGGGTCGCGGTTGCTGCACGCGGTTGTCGACACGATGCGGTCCGACACGTTCTCCCGCGCCACCTGGTGGGTGGGTGCGCCGGACGACGACCTGCGCGGCTTCCTCGTCCATCAAGGTTGGGGTTCCGACGGGGCACATCGCGAGCTGGACCTGCACGGCGACGGCTCGGTCGTCGTCAAGCAGGTCCGGCTCCACACCGATCTGACGCCGGCCGACGTCGGCTCCTAGCGGGACGACTCTGCCGATGCGAATGCCGAGACAGCCCGCCACCGACGCACGCCGTGAGCTGCTCGCGGACTCACTCGGTGTCGGGATCGCCACCGGTGCCTACGGCGTGTCGTTCGGGGCGATCGCGGTCACGGCTGGCTTCGACGTGCTCCAGACGTGCGCACTGAGCCTGCTCGTCTTCACCGGGGCGTCACAGTTCGCGCTGGTGGGGGT
>JACCUS010000324.1 GCA_013811715.1 Nocardioidaceae bacterium | reverse complement strand
GCATCTTCTCCGACTCGCTGCCCGGCAGGTAGCCGAGCTCTTGGCCCCCTACGGCGAAGAGAGGGCGGAACACGACTACCTTCTTGTGCTGACGCCGCTCCAGCACGGCCTCGAGTCCGGCGCACAGCGCCAGCGCGGACTTACCGGTGCCGGCTCGACCGCCGAGCGACACGATGCCGATGTCGGGGTCGAGCAGCAGCTCCAGCGCCACCCGCTGCTCCGCGGACCGGCCGCGGATGCCGAACGCATCGCGATCGCCGCGGACCAGCTTGACCTGCTTGTCCGGGGTCACCCTGCCCAGGGCGCTGCCCCGCTCGGAGATCATGACCAGCCCGCTGTGGCAGGGCAGGTCTCGCGCTGCATCGATGTCGGCCACACCCTCGTCGTACAGCGCGTCGATCTCGCCGGCCGCGACGTCGACCTCACTCATGCCGGTGAAGCCGGACTCGACGGCGAGCTCGGCCCGGTACTCCTCGGCCGCCAGGCCGACCGACGACGCCTTGACCCGCATCGGCAGGTCCTTGGAGACCAACGTGACGGCGCAGCCCTCGGCCCGCAGGTTGAGTGCCACCGCCAGGATGCGGGTGTCGTTGTCACCGAGGCGGAACCCGGCCGGCAGCACCGACGGGTCGCTGTGATTGAGCTCGACCCTCAGCGTGCCGCCGGTGTCACCGACCGGCACGGCCGCGTCCAACCGCCCATGCAGGATCCGCAGCTCGTCGAGCTTGCGCAGGGCAGAGCGGGCGAAGTAGCCGAGCTCGGGATGGGCCCGCTTGCCCTCGAGCTCGGTGATCACGACGACCGGTAGCACGACCTCGTGCTCGTCGAACCGATTCAGCGCGCCCGGGTCGGCAAGCAGCACGCTCGTGTCGAGCACGTACGTGCGTGTGACCGGGGCGGCGGCAGATTCCGCCGGTGTGGCGGGCGTCGAGTCGGTGGCGGACCTGCGTCCGGTGGTGCCGTTGGCTGCAGCCACGTGATGTCCCCTCGCGGGCCGCACGCGCATCGCCCGCCCGGCCCTGGCTCCTTAGTTTGAGTCGGACCGGGACTTTGCTGCCCAAGGACACGATGCCTGCCCTGTGGAGTGGTGCACGTTGGGCCTCCCGGGACGTCAGGCCTGGCTACCTGCCGTCAGGTCCGACGGTACGACGACCCGCTGGCCCACCTCATGCCGACACGCCGCCACGTCGATGCGGGTTGCCAGATAAGGAAACGTGGCGCTCGGCTGGTCGACCGGGCGCCTCAGGCACCGAAGCGACGTTCTCTGGCGGCGTAGGCGCGGATCGCCCGCAGGAAGTCGGTACGCCGGAAGTCCGGCCACATCGCCTCACAGAAGTAGAACTCGCTGTGCACGCTCTGCCAGAGCAAGAAGCCCGACATGCGTTGCTCGCCCGACGTGCGGATCACCAGATCGGGGTCGGGCTGGCCGCGGGTGTAGAGGTGGTCGGCGATGTGCTCGACGTCGATGAGCTCGGCCAGCTCCTCGATCGTCGTACCCTCGGCTGCGTGCTCGTGCAGCAGCGAGCGGACCGCGTCGGCTAGCTCGCGCCGACCGCCGTACGCGACCGCGATGTTGACCGTCATCCCGTCGATGTCGTCGGTGCGGTCGACGGCGGCCTTGAGCCGCTGCGCGGTGACGGACGGCAGCAGGTCGAGCGCCCCGACCGGATGGATGCGCCACCGGCTCGTCGCCGCGAGATCGTCGACGAGGTCTTCGATGACGCGCAGCAGCGGCCCGACCTCCGCCGCCGGTCGGGCCAGGTTGTCGGTGGAGAGCAGCCACAGCGTGACGACCTTGACGTGCAGCTGGTCGCACCAGCCGAGGAACTCCTCGATCTTGTCGGCGCCGGCGAGGTAGCCCCCGGCCGCCTCCCCGCCGAATGCCCTGGCCCACCGCCGGTTGCCGTCGCACATCACGCCGATGTGACCGGGGAGCTTGTCCGGGGAGAGGTTCCGCAACAGCCGTCGCTCGTAGAGGTCGTAGACGACCGACCACACCGACGCCACTGACAGCACCTCTCGTCGAATCCGGATCCACCGACGCAGCGGTCAGCGGATCACGTCGTACACGGAAGGTTACCTTGGCCAAGTCTCAGGTTCGCCGTCTAACGTTGACCCCATGATCAGCCAGGCGACGGTGCGGCTCAAGGTCGCCGCCCGGGAGATCAAGCCGCACCTGCGTGGGTGGCTGCACTTAGGGGCTTTCCCGTTCAGCGTGGTGGCCGGCATCGTGCTGGTCGCGTTGTCGCCGACCGGGACGAGCCGCATCGCTTCCGCCGTCTTCGCGTTGTCGGCATCAATGCTGTTCGGAAGCTCAGCGCTGTTCCACCGCGGCCACTGGGGGCCGAGATGGCATGCGGTGCTCCGGCGGCTGGACCACTCCAACATCTTCTTGCTGATCGCGGGGACCTACACACCGTTCGCGATCATGCTGCTGGACGACGCGAACGCCCAGATCCTGCTCGCCTTGGTCTGGGGCGGCGCGCTGATCGGGATCGCGTTCAGGGTGTTCTGGGTCGGAGCGCCACGATGGCTCTACCTGCCTGTCTACCTCGCGCTGGGGTGGGCGGCCGTGTTCTGGCTGGGCGACTTCGCGGCGGCGGCGGGCCCCGCCGTACTCACTTTGATCATCGTGGGCGGCGGGTTGTACTCGCTCGGCGCGGTGGCCTACGGCCTGAAGCGGCCCAACCCGATCCCCCGCTGGTTCGGCTTCCACGAGGTGTTCCACTCCTGCACCATCGCCGCGTTCACCGTCCACTACGTCGGCGTGTCGATGATCGTCTACTCCCAGCGCTGACGGATCCGTCCTGGCCGTCCCCGACGGGGCACCGCCGCCGAGAATGCTCGATGCCGGCGTCAGCGGACCGCCTCCGGTGCGGTCACCGGCAGGTCGCACACGAAGTGCCGGCACACATAGGCCGTCGCCTGCCCGTCGACGAGTCCGCGGTTCTGCAGGAGTGGCACGGTCGCCTCGGCGCCGTCGCCCTGGGCCAGCACCAGGCCGGGGTGCGCCAGCCGGTAGGCAGCCCGGACGAGCCGGTGTCGCGCGTCGTCGCCCGACAGCCCCACCACGGCGACCTGGCGGGGGCCGTCGTACAGCGCCTCGGCAGCCGACAGCGTCTGACCGGCGAACCGCGGCGCCCTCTCGGCCAGCCCCGACAACCTGCCGACGAGGGTTTGTGCGGCCTCGCGATACGTGTCGTCGCCGGTCAGCCCGAACATCGTGGTCAACACCGTCGCCGTCATCCCCTGCCCCGATGGGTACGCGTTGTCGGCCGGGTCTTGCGGGCGCTTCAACAGCACCTCCGCGTCGGCTGCGGTGTCGTAGAAGCCTCCCCGGCCGTCGGCGAACCGCTCCACGATCTGCCCAGTCAACCGCTCCGCGATCTCGAACCACTGGAGCTCGCCGGTGACGCCGAACAGGGCGAGCAGGCCGTCGGCGACACAGGCGTAGTCCTCGAGCACGCCGGCCGGCGCCCCCACCGCGCCGTCGCGGGAGACCCGCCTCAGCCGCGCCCCGCTTAGAAGGTGTACGTCGACGAGCAGCTGCCCTGCCGACCGGGCGGCCAAGAGGTAGCGCGGCTCGTCGAGGACGACGGCGGCTTCGGCGAGCGCCGCGATCGCCAGCCCGTTCCAGGCGGCCACCACCTTGTCATCTCGCGCCGGGCGGACCCGCTTGTCTCGTTCGGCCATCAGCCGGCGGACGACGTCGTCGTGACGCCGCGAGTCGACTGGGTCCTGGTCGAGTCGCAGGGTCGATGTGCCGGCTTCGAAGTTCCCTGCCGGGCTGACACCGAAGGCGGCGACGGCGTACGCGCCGTCCTCCCGACCCAGGGTCGCTGTCAGCTGATCGGGGGACCAGACGTAGAACGTGCCCTCCTCGCCCTCGGAGTCCGCGTCGAGCGCCGACGCGAACCCGCCCTGCGGGGTTGCGAGCTCGCGCAACATGAAGTCGGCGGCGCCGCGCACGATCCGCTCGGCCGTGGGGTTTCCGGTCTGTCGCCACCAATGCAGGTAGACCCGCAGCAGCAAGGCGTTGTCGTACAGCATCTTCTCGAAGTGCGGCACGTCCCAGCGCTCGTCGACGCTGTAACGGGCGAAGCCGCCGCCCAGCTGGTCGTACATCCCACCGCGTGCCATCGCCTCGAGGGTCCGCTCCACCATCCGCAGCGCCTCCGCGTCATCGGTCCGGGCCGCGCGGCGCAGCAAGAACTCACACACCATGGACGGCGGGAACTTTGGCGCGGCGCCGAAGCCCGCGTGGCGCTCGTCAAAAGTCCGCCGCAGCACCGGCATCGCGATCGCCCCGAGGTCGTCCACGCCGCCGGAAGGCAGCTGCTGGACCTGCTGCAGGTGCCCGGCCACGTCCACGCCGATCCGGTCCACCTCCTCGCGCCGCTCCTGCCAAGCAGTGGAGACGGCGGTCAGCACCTGCCGGAACGCCGGCATGCCGAGCCGCGGCTCCCGCGGGAAGTAGGTGCCGGCGAAGAACGGCTTGCCGTCCGGGGTGAGGACGCAGGTCATCGGCCAGCCACCCTGGCCGGTCATCGCCTGGGTGGCCTCCATGTAGACCGCGTCGATGTCCGGCCGCTCCTCTCGGTCCACCTTGATCGCGACGAAGCCGGCGTTGAGGTCGTCGGCGGTGGCCTGATCCTCGAACGACTCGTGGGCCATCACGTGGCACCAGTGGCAGGCGGCGTACCCCACCGACAGCAGGACCGGCACGTCGCGGGACCGCGCCTCGGCGAACGCCTGCTCGCCCCACTCCTGCCAGTCGACCGGGTTCTCCTTGTGCTGCAGGAGGTAGGGGCTGGTCGAGTCCTTCAGTCGGTTGGCCACACTCCCACGCTACGTCCCCAGCGTCCGGCGGCTGAAGGCGCCGACTCTTCCAGAGTCGCCAACTCCGCGCGGGGTCGGTTGGACATGGCTTCGACCCTACGTGGAGGATCGCCCGTCCTCCTCGCCCTCTTCGGCGCCGGATCCCGTCCCGCGGCCCTCGCGCACGTCGGCCGCTTCGCGAAGTTCGGCCTTCGTCGGCACGTCGATCTTGCGTAGCTGGCGGTTCATGCTGCGCCACAACAAGAAGGTGGCGAGCCCCAACAACAACATGAGGACGAGTGCGACCCAGCCGGGCCGGACCTCCTCAGCCGCGACTGCCAGCACGAGAGCCGTGTTCATATCCCTATGCTCTCGCGCCGCCCGTCATAGCCCGCGGCCAGGTCGCGGATCCCCGCGAACAGGTCATCCTCGGGCAACGGGGCGGGCAGCACCGACTCGACCAGCTCGTAGTCCTCGGTCGGCCATGCCTGCTGGTGGACCTCCAGCGGCACCGAGAACCAGTGACCCTCCGGGTCGATCTGCGTCGCGTGGGCGATCAGCGCCTTGTCGCGGATCGCGAAATAGTCCGCGCAGGGCACCCGGGTCGTCACCCGCCGGTCGTGCTCCGGGTCGGGCTTCCACTCCTCCAGCCGTTCGGCGTACGGCGACTCGAGCCCGCGCCCGAGCATCGCCTCATGCAGGGCGACGGTCCGCTCGCGATGGAACGAGTGGTGGTAGTAGAGCTTCAGCGGCTGCCACGGCTCGCCGGCGTCGGGGTACTCGGCCGGGTCGCCGGCGGCCTGCCACGCCCGCATCGTCATCAGGTGGCACATGACGTGGTCGGGGTGGGGGTAGCCGCCGTTCTCGTCGTACGTCGTGACGACGTGCGGCTTGAACTCCCGGATCAGCCGCACCAGCGGCTCCGCCGCCTGCTCCGGCGAGATCAGCGCGAAGCAGCCCTCGGGAAGCGGTGGCGGCGGGTCGCCCTCGGGCCAGCCGGAGTCGACGAAGCCGAGCCAGTCCTGCCGGACCCCCAAGATCTCGCGTGCGCGGTCCATCTCCTGTCGGCGGACCTCGCTGATGTTCGCGAGCACGTCGGGACGGTCCATGTTGGGGTTGAGGATCGATCCACGTTCCCCTCCGGTGCAGGTGGCGACGTGGACGTCGACCCCTTCCGCGACGTACCTCGCCGTGCTCGCGGCGCCCTTGCTCGACTCGTCGTCGGGGTGGGCGTGCACATGCATGAGCCGCAGGCCCTCAGTCACTCGCAAACCTCACTTTTCGTGCTGTCTGTCTGGCGCTCGAGCTCGGCGGCTGTGCCGTCCGGTCGATGTGCAAGGAACAATGGTGGCAGGGCGCGAAGAGTCGTCGCGACATGATTCGGCCCACAGCACATGATGCCTCACCCCGGAGAGGAGCGGACCACCCGCGTGACCGACCCGACTCGATCGGCCGACTCCCGCCAGCCCGCTCGTCCGGTGGTGGGAGGGCAGACGATGGCGGAGAGGTACGGCGGCACGTCCCCCCGTCGTACCTACATCGGCATGGTGCTGATCACCGTTGTGGCCACCGCTCTCTTGACCTGGCTGCTGTGGGCGGCGTGGATCCAGGCCACCCCAGACGTCAGCGGTCGGCTGACCTCCTACGAGGTCGTCTCGTCCCATCGGGTAGAGGTCGGGATCGAGGTGAACCGCTCAGGGACGGCAGCCGCGGAATGCACGGTGACCGCTCAGGCAGAGGACCACACGATCGTGGGGGAGGACGTGGTGGCGATTCCGGCCGGGAAGCCCGGCGAAGTGGCCGTGACGGCGTCGATGCGGACCGATCGGGAGGCGACCTCAGTCAGCGTGAGCAACTGCCACTGAGCGCGTCTCACCTCGCGTGAATCCGTTGACTTCACGGCTAGAATTGTCGGTGCGGGGCAGATTGTTGGTAGCCTCGTTCTTTCCCAACCTGGGCTCGCCGTGGTTTCGCGCGCCCGCAAGCAAGGAGCAGTACTCGTGACACAGCACACCGCTGAGAACGCCGTCTGGTTGACTCGAGACGCGTACGACCGCCTCGCCGCCGAGTTGGAGCACCTCAAGGGCCCTGCTCGCGCCGAGATCTCCCAGCGCATCGCCGACGCCCGAGAGGAAGGCGACCTGCGCGAAAACGGTGGCTACCACGCCGCCCGCGAGGAGCAGAGCAAGACCGAGGCGCGGATCCTGCAGCTCCAGGACATGTTGAGTCGCGCTCAGGTGGGTGAGACCCCCGACGACAACGGGGTGGTCGAAGCGGGGATGGAAGTCACCGTGAAGTTCGATTCCGACTCGACCACCGAGACCTTCTTGCTCGGCGCCCGCGAGGTGCTGTCTGCCGACAACAGCGACGACCTCAGGGTCTACTCGCCGCAGTCGCCTCTCGGCGGGGCCATCCTCGGCAAGCGGCCCGGCGACGTCGCGACGTACAGCGCCCCCAACGGCAAGGCCGTCACCGTCGAAGTCGTCGACGCCAAGCCCTTCGTCGCCTAGTCCCGCCGCCCACCCGCGAGAGGTCCCGAACGCACCCGCGAGAGGTCCCGAACGCACGCGCGAGAGGTTGCGGCGATCGTCGCGGTCAGAACACCGTGACGTCGTAGCCGCACTCGCGCAGTCTGCGGAGCATGTCGGCACGGTGGTCTTGACCGCGCATCTCCAGCTGGAGCACCACATCGACCTGGTCGAGCGGCAGCGACTCAGAGGTACGTTCGTGCACGACGTCGAGCACGTTGGCCGCTGCCTCGCTGAGCTCGCCGAGCAACCTGGCGAGTCCGCCGGGCTTGTCGGCGATGCGACAGCGGATAGCGAGGTAGCGACCCTGCGCCGCCATGCCGTGCCGGATGACCCGCATCAGCAGCAGCGGGTCGATGTTGCCTCCGGAGAGGACCGCCACCACCGGTCCCGCGAAGTCATGGGGGTTGTCCATCAACGCGGCGACTGCTGCCGCACCCGCCGGTTCGACGACGACCTTGGCCCGTTCGAGCAGCGCTAGCAGGGCCGTCGACAGCGACTCCTCCGACACGGTCCGGATCTCATCGACATTGGCCTGGATCGCAGCGAAGGGCACCTCGCCCGGGCAGCCGACCGCGATCCCGTCGGCCATGGTGGCCATCGACGTCAGCGGCACCGGCTTACCCGCCTCCAGCGACGCGGGGTACGCGGCGGCGGACTCGGCCTGTACGCCGATGACCCTGACGTCGGGGCGGTGCGCCCTGATGGCGGTGGCAACTCCGGCGATGAACCCGCCGCCCCCGGTCGGCACCAGTACCGTCTTGACGTCAGGTGACTGCTCAAGAATCTCCAGGCCACACGTGCCCTGGCCGGCAACGATGTCCGCGTGGTCGAAGGGGTGGATCAACACCGCCCCCGTCTTCGCCTCGAACTCGCGTGCCTCGGTTAGCGCCTCCTCGATCGTGTGGCCGACGAACTCGACGTCGGCGCCATATGCGCGAGTCGCGTTCTCCTTGGGGATCGGAGCGCCCTCCGGCATGAACACGGTCGACTTGATCCCGAGAAGCTGCGCTGCGAGCGCCACGCCTTGTGCGTGGTTCCCCGCGCTTGCCGCGACCACGCCACGAGCTCGCTCGGCTTCCGTGAGGTTGCGGATCCGCACGTAGGCGCCGCGGATCTTGAACGAGCCCGTGCGCTGCAGGTTCTCGCACTTGATCACGACGCGCTGACCGGTCAGCGAGCTCAACCAGCGAGAGTCCTCCATCGGAGTGACGAGCGAGGTGCCGCGCAGGAGCTCGCGCGCCCTCTCGATGTCCGCGAGGCTCACCGTCGGGACAACAGAGCTAGTGTCCATGACGGGAAGCCTAGAGCCCCCTTCCCGCGAGGGGTCGCACATACACCGCCGAGGGGTCGCAAACGCACGGCCGAGGGGTCGCAAGTACACCGCCGAACGGTCGCAAGTGCAGGTACCTGTGGACAAGTTCCACGCGAGGGTGCCGATCCGCGCCACGATCGTCCGATGAACAAAGCGACCCTTGATGATCTGGTCTCCCGGCCCTTCACGTTGGAGCAGGCCTTGGCTGCGGGTCTCTCCCGAAGCCGGCTTGCTGCCCTCTTGCGAGAGAGGTCGGTACGTCGGGTGCTGCATAGCGTGTACGTGTCCTCCACACTGGCTGACAATCTCAGCACACGTGTCGAGGCGCTGAAACTCATCATCCTGCCCTTTGTGGTCCTATGTGACCGGACCGCGGCGTGGCTGCATGGCGTCGACGTGCTCGCATACGCCGAGCTCGACGTACCCCCTCCGTTGGACACGTGCGTCCCCCAGGGCAACACCCGAGTCCGGAAGGCGCACTGCAAGGGTCGGCGGCGACACCTGGCCCGGGGCGACGTCATGGAGCTCTCCGGAGTCCTGGTCACGACCCCGCTCCGAACGGCGTTGGACCTCGGCTGTCTGCTCAGCCGCCGTACGGCGCTCGCGTGCCTGGACTGGTTCCTCCGGCTCGGATACTTCAACCGGCAAGCTCTCAAGACGGAGCTACATCGCTTCGCGAGACAGCGTGGCGTGATCCAACTGCGGGAGCTCGTTGTCATCGCCGATGGCCGGGCCGAGTCACCCGGGGAGTCGTGGACTCGGCTCGCCATCATCGATGCCGGATTGCCCGTACCCGAGTTGCAATGGGTGATCCACTGGCGAGGCCGCGAGCTCTTCCGACTCGACCTCGCCTACCCCAAGCACCGGGTGTGCATCGAGTACGACGGCGTCGAGTTCCACGACTCTTTGGAGGCACAGGCCCATGACGCGAAACGTCGTTCCTGGCTGAGGGAGCACGGCTGGACGGTCATCGTCGTGCGCAAGGAGGACTTCACCGCCGAGGCGATCGCCGGCTGGACCGAGGAACTGCGCCAAGCGCTGTAGCCGAGCACGCGCGGCATTCGCGACTCTTCGCACGTGCATTGGCGACTCCTCGCACGTGCATTGGCGACCCCTCACGGGTGCATTTGCGACTCCTCGCGGGGGGAGAGGGAGAGAAGGGGGAGCAGGTGGGAGGCGAGGAGGCGATAGGCGGCGCTTGGGTGGTCCGCGGCGAGCAGGCCCGCCGCAGCGAGCACACCCTCGTGGTCGATGACCACCGTCGGGTCACGCGGCACGAGCCAGCCGCCCTCGACATCGGCGCCGGTGCCGGCGGCGATCACGCCGAGCGCTTCGCTCGAGGCGTTGTGTCGAAGGACTCCACCCGACCCGACCACCAGGTCGACCTCCCGCAGGTCCTTCCCGCTCCGCTCGACCAGCCGGCCGCCGGGGCCGAACACGACCTGCTGTCGGCCGGCGTGCCGACGTACCGCCAGCCGCACCGCCGCCGAGGCGATCTGCAGGTCGAAAGCCACCTCGCCGGGGCTGTCCGGCACCAGGCCCGGGTCTGCGCGTCGAGCTCGGGCCGCAGCCACCAGCTCCGCAGACAGGTCGAGGCCGGCCCCCGCCGCGGCATCGACCGTTGGTACGGCGCTCCAGCGCATCCCGAGGTCGCCCTCGACCGTCCGGCTCACCGGCACCGCCGCCACCACCTGACGCGCCAGCCCGGCATCCTCGGGGTCAATGTCGACGACCGAGTGCACGTCGGTCGTGGCTCCTCCGACATCGACCACGACCACGTCACCGGCACCGGGCCGGTTCGGCCCGATCCCCCTCGACAACAGCTCGGCGGCGGTCAGCACCACGTCCGGGGTTGCGCCCTTGACCATCGCGGCGAAGTCGGCGCGCTTCGACAGCTGCTTCCCTCCGATCACGTGAGCGAGGAACATCTCCCGGATCGCCGACCGGGCGCTGTCCGGCCGGAGCACACCGATCCGCGGAACGACGTTGTCCGCGACCACGAACGGCACCGGGCCGGCGTCGAAGAGCCCACTGATCTCGCGGGTGGCGTCGGTGTTCCCGGCCAGCACGACCGGGCCCCGCCACCGCGCCTTCGCCAGCGCCCGAGCGTTCCGCAGCAGCACATCGGCGTTCCCGCTGTCGGTGCCCCCGACGAGCAGCACCACGTCCGGAGCGCTGTCGCGCACAGCGGCCAGGTCGACGTCGTACGACGACACGTGCACGACCCGGCCGCCACTCGACAACGCCACCCGCCGGCCGGCTTCGGCGGTGACCAGCTCCTCGTTGCCGACAACGCAGATCCGCAACCCACCCCCGGCCGACGAGCACGCCCGGACCGGCACGTCGGCCGCACCCGCCAGCCCGCGCAGCTCGACCCTGATCGCGTCCCAGCCGTCCAGCACGTCGGTGTCGATCGTCGTCAGGTGGCTCGCCGTGCCGACCAGCTCGCCGGTCTCGAGGTCGACGAGTGCAGCCTTGGTGAACGTCGAACCGAAGTCGACGCAGCAGACGACACCCACCGGCTACGCCGTGAGCGCATGCCGCAGGTCGTCGACCAGGTCGTCCACCGACTCGATGCCGACCGAGAGACGGACCAGGTCGTCCGGCACCGCGAACTCCGAGTCCGCCACCGACGCGTGCGTCATCGTGGCCGGCAGCTCGATCAGCGACTCCACCCCGCCCAGCGACTCGGCCAGGGTGAAGATGCGGGTCTTGTTGCACACGTCCACGGCCGCCTGGTGGCCGCCCCTCAGCCGGAACGCCACCATCCCGCCGAAGCGCTTCATCTGGCTGGCGGCCAGCCCGTGTCCGGGGTGCGAGGCGAGGCCGGGATAGAACACCGCACCGACGGCCTCGTGCCCGGTCAGGAAGTCGACGATGCGTTCGGCGTTGTCGCAGTGGCGGTCCATCCGCACCGCCAGCGTCTTCAGGCCGCGCAGCACGAGGTAGGCGTCGAACGGCCCGGCCGTGCCGCCCGTCGAGTTCTGAAACGTCGCGATGGCGTCGCCGAGCTGGGCGCTCGCCGTGACGACGCCGCCCCCGACGACGTCGCTGTGCCCGCCGGCGTACTTGGTGGTCGAGTGGACGACGATGTCGGCGCCGAGCGCGATGGGCTGCTGCAGGTACGGGGTGGCGAAGGTGTTGTCGACGACGAGCAGAGCCCCGCTGTCCTTGGCGATCTGGGCGATAGCGGCGATGTCGGCGACTCCGAGCAGCGGGTTGCTGGGGGTCTCGACCCAGATGACCTTGGTGCGTCCGGGCCGGACGGCGGCGGCGATGGCAGCGGTGTCGTGCACCGAGGCCGACGTGTGCTCCAGCCCCCACGGCTGCAGCACCTGCCGGAAGAGCCGGAAGGTGCCGCCGTAGGCGTCGTCGGGGATGACGACGTGGTCACCCGGTGAGCACACGACGCGCAGTACGGCGTCCTCGGCCGCCATGCCCGAGGAGAACGCGACGCCGCGCGCCCCCTGCTCGAGCGCGGCCAGGCAGTCCTCGAGGGCACGCCGGGTCGGGTTGCCGGTGCGGGAGTACTCGTAGCCGCCGCGCAGGCCGCCGACACCGTCTTGCTTGTAGGTGCTGGTCGCGAAGATCGGCGTCATCACCGCACCGGTCGCGCTGTCTGCGGGCTGGCCGGCATGGATCGCCAACGTCTCGAAGTCGTACGCCCGCGCGTCGCTCGTGTCGAAGAGACCCATGACCCAGAGACTAGGCCGACTTCTCCGCCCACGGGCCCTCGGGGGCGAGCCGCCGCAAGACGGGGGCGAGGTCGGGCTCGACCGGGTCGTCGAGACGTTCGAGCTCGGCCCAGTGCACCCAGGCGTGACCCAGCTGCGCCGGCGCGTCCGCCTCCGGTAGGTCCGTCGGCACGGACGTGTCTCCGGCGCGCCGCCGGCCCAAGAAGAAGTACTCGTCGGTCACGATGCGGGTGCCGTTCCACCAGACGTCGCGGGCCACCCGGGTCGGTTCGGAGTTCATCTCGGGGACGGCCATGCCTGTCTCCTCGTCCCACTCGCGGCGTACGGCGTCATCGGCCGTCTCGCCTCCCTCGATCCCGCCCCCCGGCGGCTCCCACAGCTGGTGGCCGTCGAGCGGGTCCCGCCAGTGCAGCAGCAGCAGGCGCTCCCGGTCGTCGAGGCAGAGCAGCCTTGCGGCGGGCCGATAGTGCGGCGCCGGCACCGGCAACTCGCGCACGAAGTGCACGATCTCCTCCCCGTTGTCGTCGGTACGCCGACGGCCCGACCGCTGCCACCCCTCACGGTCGTACAGCCGCTGCGCTCCCACGTTGGTGAAATGGGTGAACAGCTGTGCCCTGGCGTAGCCGCGCCGGGTGGCCTGGCCCATCAGCGCCCGCAGACAACGAGCCGCCAGGCCACGACCCCACAAATCGGGATGCGTCGCCACCGAGGAAATATGCGCCAGCCCGGGGATGTTGCACCCACTGCGGGCGTCGTCGGCCAGCGCCGGCATCCCGACTGCGAGGGCCAGCATCCGCTCGCCTTCGAAGAGGCCGACCCCGAAGGCGCCCGGCCGTTCGAGCACCGAACCGGAATGGTCGAGGGGAGTAGCACCGAGCCGAGCGCGGCGGGCGGCATTGGCGGCCTGCCACAATGAACCAAGGGCACCCGCATCGTCGTCGGTCAGCTCCTTCACGATGACGGCCATGCCTCACCTTAGAGCGACCTAGAGCGACGGAGCACACGATGATCTTCGGCCGAACCAAGACAGAGCTGCCCAGCGCCGACCAGGCGTTGCCCGGCCGCGCGACCCGCCCCTTCGCCCTCCCGGCGGAGCACCACGTGCTCGGCACCCCCCTCGAGGGCTCCGTGCCAGACAGCTTCGAGGCGGCGGTCTTCGGGATGGGCTGCTTCTGGGGCGCCGAGCGGGTCTTCTGGGAGCTGCCCGGGGTCTGGTCGACCTCGGTGGGGTACGCGGCGGGGGCGACGCCCCATCCGACGTACGAGGAGGTCTGCTCGGGTCGCACCGGCCACACCGAGGTGGTCCGGGTGGTGTTCGACCCGTCGAAGGTCACCTACCCGGAGCTGCTCAAGCGCTTCTGGGAAGGGCACAACCCCACTCAGGGCATGAGGCAGGGCAACGACGTCGGCACCCAGTACCGATCGGTCGTGTTGACCACCGGCGACGACCAGGCCAAAGCCGCCGAGGAGTCACGGTCGGCGTACGGCGAGGAGCTGGGCAGGTCCGGGTACGGCGACATCACGACGTCGATCCTGCCGCTGAGCGAGTACTTCTACGCGGAGGGCTACCACCAGCAGTACCTCGCGAAGAACCCGGCGGGCTACTGCGGCATCGGCGGCACCGGTGTCAGCTG
>JACCUS010000260.1 GCA_013811715.1 Nocardioidaceae bacterium | reverse complement strand
GCCGCGACGCCGTACTGCACGAACAGCAGCCATCCCACACTCATCCGGGTCAACGCCAGCTCGGCGGCATAGGCGTTGGTCGACCACAAGAGCACCGCGGCCAGCGCCGCCAGCAGCCGCGTCCTCGGCGAATCCATAGCCACTATGCTAGTTAGCGAAATAGCTAAGTGACAAGATAGAGGGATGGATGTCGTTGAGGTGGCCAAGGCCCTCGCCTCGCCGACGCGGGTGAACATCCTCGGCTGGCTCAAGGAACCCGGCACGCACTTCGTCTCCCGCCGGGCCGGCGACCTCGGTCCGGCCGGGGTGTGCGCGTCGCTGATCGCGGAGAAGGCCGGCATCTCCGCGCCCACAGCGTCCCGGCACCTCGACGTGCTGCGGCGTGCCGGACTCATCGAGTCCGAGCGCATCGCTGGCTGGAGCTTTCACCGGCGCAACCCTGCCGGGCTCGACCTCGCCCAACAGCTGCTCGACGACGTCTGAGCCCGAGCCGCGGGCGGGCCGGTGATCGGCAGTCACGAGCCCAACGCCATCGCGGGCTCAGCTGAAGTCGATCAGCAGCCCGTCGTCGTACCCGTCGTCGGACTCCTGGCGACGGAGGTTGGCCAGCCCCGTCACCCGGGCGCGGTAGCAGTGCGTCTTCCACGGCATCAGCATTCCGTCGGGGCCGCGTCCGTAGCCGTCGTAGATCGCCCCCACCTCCGCCAACAGCCGCTCGCGCTCCGGGGCGCCGAGCGTTGCCGCCACCGAGCTCGAGCCGGCGAAGCCCATGAGCGAGTCCCGGTGGAACTGCTGCCAGTGCCGGAAGACCCGGTGCTCGCTGGTGGTGAACAGCTCCGAGCCCTCCACCGGGTCTCCCCCGTCGAAGGGTACGAGACCGATGAGGGCCATCACCCTCGCCACCCACGGCACCTTGAAGTCACCCTCGTTCCAGGTCAGGGCGAGCACGCCTCCGGGGCGCAGCGCTCGGGCGATCTCCGGCAGCGCGCGTTCCTGGTCGAACCAGTGGAAGCACTGCGCCGCCACTACGACGTCGACCGATGACGACGGCATCGGGATGCGCTCGGCCCGGGCGATGACCGGCCGGGCAGCCGGGGCGGCCCTGCGAAGCTGCTTCAGCATGTCCACCAAAGGATCTGAGGCGATCACGTCATGACCGATGGCGCACAGGCCGGCGGACAGCTTGCCGGTCCCGGAGCCGAGTTCCAGCAGCCGACCCGGACTCGTGCCGACCAGCCACCTCACCGCCTCGTCGGGGTAGCCGGGCCGGTAGTCGGCGTACGCCTCGGCGACAGCGCCGTAGCTGGTGGCCCGGCTGCGCATCTCCTCGGCGTCCATGGGATGTGAGGCTAGCCGACCCGGCCTGCCTGGTAGTGCCGGGCCGTCGGGGCGGACTGCGCCCGGCTGATGGCGGAATCTACCCTGTGGCGATGCCATCGACAGCAGACGGCTTCGCGGCGGCGGCCTCGCTCGAGGGGGTGCCGTCCGCGCTGGCGGCCGCGCGCGACGGGATCGACGTGCTGCTGCGCGACCGAGGCATGCGTCGTACGACGCCCGAACTGACCGCCGAGTCGCTGCTGCGGGGGGCTGCCGCGTCGGCAGCCATCGAGGGCAGCCCGTGGAGCCTTGCGGACCTCCGCGCGGGTGCCGGCGACCCGGTGGCGACCGCAGCCGTCCGGCTGAACGCGGGACTGCTTTCGCTTGCCCCGGTGGTGACGCGGTCGCCGCTGCAGGCGTTCGCCCGGCTGCACACGCTGGCAGCCGCCGGCCTGGTCGAGGACTCGGCGCTGGGCCGGCCGCGCGCCGAGCCGGGTCTCGCCGCCCGGCTTCACCGGCTGGCTCAGCAGCTGGTCGCGCCCACCGACGCGCCAGCCATCGCGGTGGCGGCGATTGCTCATGCGGAGATCGTCACACTGGCGCCGTTCGAGTCCGAAAACGGCTTGGTGGCAAGGGCTTTGGAGCGACTGATCCTCGTGGCGCGGGGGGTGGACCCGACCTCGGTCACCGTCCCGGAAGGGGGCCACTTGGCGCTGGTCGAGGGCTATCGGGACGCGCTGACGGCGTATGGGAGAGGCGACCTCGACGGCCGACGTGCCTGGCTGCTCCATGCGGCGACGGCCGTCACACAGGGCGCCGAGCTCAGCCCGTTGCGATGAGACCCGGGGA
>JACCUS010000235.1 GCA_013811715.1 Nocardioidaceae bacterium | reverse complement strand
TCGACCACACGGTGGCGGTGATGCAGCGCGCCGACCACCTGCACCGGGTGGCCGCCGAGTGCGCCGAGGACCTGGCCGACGACGGCGTGGTGTACGCCGAGGTCCGCTACGCGCCCGAGCAGCACATCGCGGCAGGTCTCACGCTCGACGAGGTGGTCGACGCCGTTCGCTCGGGCTTCGAGGAGGGCGCCGCGAACGCCGCCGCCCGGGGGCGGACGATCGTCATACGTCAGATGGTCACCGCCCTGCGGCACGCCGCCAACTCGCGGGAGATCGCCGAGCTCGCCGTGCGGCACCGCGAGAGAGGAGTCTGCGGCTTCGACATCGCCGGCGCCGAGATCGGCTTCCCGCCCACCCGACACCTCAACGCGTTCGAGTACCTGCAACGCGAGAACGCCCACTTCACCATCCACGCCGGCGAGGCGTTCGGCCTTCCCTCCATCTGGGAGGCACTCCAGTGGTGCGGTGCCGAGCGGCTCGGCCACGGGGTGCGCATCGTCGACGACATCGCCGCCGACGATCAGGGCGACCCGCAGCTCGGCCGGCTGGCGGCGTACGTCCGCGACCGTCGGGTGCCACTGGAGATGTGCCCGTCGTCGAACCTCCAGACCGGTGCGGCGACCTCGATCGCCGAGCACCCGATCGGTCTGTTGACGCGGCTGCGCTTCCGGGTGACTGTCAACACCGACAACCGACTGATGAGCGGTACGACGATGAGCCGGGAGATGCAGCTGCTCAGCGAGGCGTTCGGGTATGATTTCGACGACCTGCGCTGGTTCACCATCAACGCGATGAAGAGCGCGTTCCTGCCCTTCGACGAGCGGCTCGCCCTGATCGACGACGTCATCAAGCCCGGCTACGGAGACCTGGTGAGCACGCGCAGCTAGGCGTTTAGATCCCGCCCCCGCCGGGTACCTCTCCCAACACATCGATGACGCGGTCTGGAGGCCAGCAACCCGTGGATGTTCCGGCGCCGAGGGGCCCAGTGACAGCGCACCTCTGCCAGTCCTTGGCTACCGGCCGCGAGCTCGACCCGGACACCGGCGGCTGGGTGAGTGGGACCGCCGACGTCGCAGGCGACGACGACCTCCAGCTGGCGTTGTGGATGCTCTACGAGGGTCACTACCGAGGCTTCGACAAGGTCGGTGCCGATGACGAGTGGCGCCTTGACCACCTCCACCTCCGCGCCATGCTCGAGGAGCGCTTCGAAGGATGGCTGAGGGCACAGGCCAGGGACTTCGTCGCGATCGTCGACGCGCAGACCCCTGACTTCGCGGACATGATGTTCAGGGCGATCGCTGACTTCGACTCGCCTGCGCTCGCACCCTTCATCCAGCGCAAGGCGTCGCGGGCGCAGCTGCGCGAGTACCTCGTTCTCGGCAGCATCTACCGGCTCAAAGAAGCAGATCCGCACAGCTGGGCGGTTCCGCGACTCGTCGGGCCGGCGAAGGTCGCGCTGGTCGAGCTGTTGTACGACGAGTACGGCGCCGGGCGCCCCGAAGGGCTGCACTCACACCTGTTCGCCACGACGCTGCGCGAGTGTGGCCTCGATGCGACGTACGGCGCCTACATCGATGTCGTCCCCGCCGTCACGCTGGCGGTCAACAACGCGATGAGCATGTTCGGCCTCCACCGTCGCCTCGGAGGCGCGCTGATGGGGCATCTGGCGGCGTTCGAGGCGACCAGCTCACTGCCCGCACGCAAGATCGTCGGCGGCATGGGACGGCTTGGCTTCAGCGCGGACGCCGCGACGTACTTCGACGAGCATGTGGAGGCTGACGCGGTCCATGAGCAGGTGGCGGTCCGCGACATCTGTGGTCGTCTCGTCGCCGATCAGCCCGACCTGCTCGGCGACGTCATGTTCGGCGCCGGTGCCTGCCTCCTCCTGGATGCGCGGGCAGCCGAGTTCACGCTCGGTCGTTGGGAGGCCGGCCTGAGCAGCCTGGTCGAGGCGGGTACGCCGGGGGGCGACGAGCACGAGGCGCACGGCGCGTGAGCACCCGCGTCACCGCGTCACCGGTGTTGTCAGACGTCAGCTACGTCCTGCCGATCCGGCGCGCCGCCGAGGTCGACACCCACTCACGGCATACGTGGCCTGGTTGTCCGAACGGGTGGACGTTGTCATCGCGGACGTCTCGCCAGAGCGCGGCATGTGCAGCTGGCTGGCAGTGCTGACCAGGTTGCGCGGTGGCGTCGTCTACGGAGGGGTGCGGTTGTCCACGGCGGCCCACTCCACGATGCAGCTCGCGTCCGGGAGCTGCTGCGACAGGGACTGCGGCTGTCGGACACCGCTCGTCCTCGCGCCACGACGGCGTACCAGGGATGCGGCATGAAGCCTTCCAACTCAGAGATCGTTGTCTCCCTGTGCGCCAACGGGCCGCTCTTGGTCCGGGGAGCAGCCGTCATCCGAGACGAGGCAGGCAAGGAGCATCCGGTGACCCGGCCAGTCGTCGCCATCTGTCGGTGCGGCAAGACCTCGCGGGCGCCCTGGTGCGACGGGACCCACAAGCTGATCCGCATCGCGAACCCCTGAGTGCCCTCTCAAGGAGCCGCCGGGAGGGCGAGCGTCCAGCTTTGTTCGGCCTCGACGAAGCCCAGGCGGGTGTAGATCCTGATCGCAGGGGTGTTCTCGTCGCTCACGACGAGGGAGACCGAGCGGAGACCTGTCTCGCGAGCAGCCGTGAGGGTCGCCAACATCATGGCCTCGCCAACTCCACGCAGCGGCGACGCAGGGTCGCGGAACAGCTCGATGACCCACGGACCGCCCTCAGGCGCCTGTCCCTCGCGATCCACCACGAGACAGGCCCCCACGATCACACCCCGATGGCACGCGAGCTGTGACTGTGCCAGTACCGGACCGAGGAGCTCGCCGCGCCCGATAGCGGCGATCTCTCCGATGGCTTGGGCCGCGACGTCGTGCGAGTGGTCGGGATGACCCGCGGGGTAGGCCGCAAAGGCGATCTCGCCGAGCCGGTCGGCATTGCGAAGCACTGCGTCGGCCTCCAGAGGTTCGATCGCGAGCTTCGTGGGCGGGACAGTCGGCAACGTCGACAGGTCGTGTGTCATCAGGTGGGTATGCCGCAGCCTCAGCGACCCGGCAGCCAGCAGGGCCGCGGCCAGCTCCCGGTCAGCCGTCGACAGCTCCCAGCCGGCGAAGGCGGCCAGGGCCGCCTCGGCAGCATCGGCAACGGGTATGTCGGCGGGGCGCCAGACACCGTCGGCCCACGGCCGACTGTTGCGGGTGCCGGTGGCGGCCGTGAAGACGAGCAACAGGTCACCGTTCGCGTCGTGGAGAGGTGTGCGCTCTGCCGAGTGGGCCAGCGGGTCAGCGCTCGTCACACCGGGGCGTCAGACGCCGATGGGGTGCCAGACGGTCTTCAACTCCAGGAACCGTCGCATCCGGTCGAGCCCCGGGCTCTGCGTCCAGTCGGGCTCGCTCGCCGATGCCCGGAGCACCCGCTTGAGGTTGTCGACCGCC
>JACCUS010000223.1 GCA_013811715.1 Nocardioidaceae bacterium | reverse complement strand
CCGCAAAGATGGGTACACACGACCCGAGGAGGAGAGGCAGATGAGCGACGAGCGCAGGACCGGAGACAACCGAGAAGTCGACAGCGACGAGGAGACGAGCGGGGAGAAGTGGCGGCGCGACCAGGGCCAGGACTCACCGGACGCCGACGACAAGGAGACGAGCGGGGAGAAGTGGCGGCGCGACCAGGGCCACGACTCACCGGACGCCGACGACGATGAGACGACCGGGCAGAAGTGGCGGCGCGACCAGGGCGTCGACGCACGGGATACCGACGACGAGGAGACGAGCGGGGAGAAGTGGCGACGCGACTAGCACGACGTACGACCCCCTAGCGGTATACCTTGCTGAACACTTCAGGCATGGCAGTGCAGCCGGGTTCCATCACCGGTTCGCGTTGAGCGATCCGTTGCGCTCGGCGAGGTGTTTGAGGGTGAGCAGCTGCTTGCGCATCATGATGAGGTCACCCCAGCCCAGGAGTGTACGCCTTAGTCTGCTCAGCCGGCCCGAGGCGGCGACTGTCATGCACACCACGAGCCGTGAGGCGCCGGCGCCGATGGGGGTGACCCGGTAGGTCAAGGTGATATGGCCGTAGATGCGACTCGCCCACGGGGTGCTGACTCCGGTGATGTGGCTGCCCAGCTCGAACTCGACGATCCTCGCGATGAGGAAGCGCTGTCCGACCTCGAGATGCTCCACGCCGGGCGTGAGCGTGCGTGGGCTGGTCCGGCCCGGGTTGTCGATCCAGTCGTAGCTGTACGGGGCCACCTTGAGCTGGCAGAGCCACCGGAAGACGGTGTCTGCGTCGGCTTCGACGTCCACGGCCCGCAAGAACGTCTGGAACGGCTGCTGCGCGTAGCCGAGACAAGGGTAGGAAGCGGTGCGCTCCTCGTCGGTCGCACCCCAGAACTGGCTCTTCTCCATGATCGACATGGTGACCCTCTCCCATCGCCATACGCATTGGTATGGTGTCAACATACGCTACCGTACTGAAGATGTCGAGACTCTCTCGTGACGACTGGGCGGTTGCTGCCCTGGAGGCCATCGCGGCCGGGGGAGTGGCGGCAGTGTCCGTGGAGCCGATGGCGGCCAGGCTCGGGGCGACCAAGGGCAGCTTCTACTGGCACTTCAAGGCGCGGAGGGAGCTGGTCGATGCGGCACTGCGGCTGTGGGAGCAGCGAAGCACGCTCGACGTGATCCACGAGATCGAAGCGACCGGCGCGGCCCCCGAGGCTCGGCTTCGCCAACTGTTCAGCAGGGCGTTTGACGCGCATGCGCTTACCGGTGTCGACGTGGCGCTGTCGAGCCACTTCGACGATCCGCAAGTCCGCGACGCCCTCGAACGAGTCACCGAGCGCCGGATCGGCTATGTGGCCAGGCTGCTGCGCCAGAGCGGTCTCTCGCCCCGAATAGCCCGGCGTCGGGCCGTCTTCGTTTACAGCGCGTTCCTCGGCAATCTCCAGCTGATGCGCAGCACCCCCGACCTCGTCCGGTCCAACGTCGGATCCTTGAGCGGCTACGCCGACGAGGTCATCGCGACCCTGCTGGACGAGGCCTGACTGCCCGTCCTGGCCGGCGCGCGGGGGTGGCTGCGCCATGATCCGACGGTGGCGTTGCTCCGGCCCCCTGGGCGGCGGATCGTTGCCGGGGGGTGCGCCACGATCCGACGGTGGAGTTGCTCCGGCGCCTTGGCGGTCGGATCATTGCGCGGGAGGGGGAGGCGGTCGGATCATTGCGCGCGACGAGGCGATTGTGAGCATGTGGGGCAGCGCTGATACCCTGGATTCGCCGTCAGAACGGCCGCGGAACAAGAGTGCCCGGGTGAACCGGCCCCGGCGCGCCGCGCAACGAAGCCCGAAGGGAGAGCGCGTGTCACTTGACGCTGCGACGAAGAAACGGATCATCGACGAGTACGCCACTGGAGACGGTGACACCGGCTCCCCCGAAGTCCAGGTGGCGTTGCTCACCAGGCGGATCGCCGACCTGACCGAGCACCTCAAGGAGCACAAGCACGACCACCACACCCGCAGGGGGCTGCTGCTCCTCGTCGGCCAACGCCGCCGCCTGCTCAACTACCTGCACAACACCGAGATCGCGCGCTACCGAAGCCTCATCGAGCGCCTCGGCCTGCGCCGCTGATCCCCAACAGAATAGAGTCAACCAAGTCAGGTGACCCGCTTTGGGCCACCACCACCAGTGACGTCATGCGCTGACGCGAGAGTAGCGAGGACGCCGGTCCTCGGTAGTGGCTCTCGGGACACCGCCAAGTGGCACTCCCTCCGTGTCGAGGGACGAGCCGCTGGCCATCATGCCCCGCGAACCTCGATCGAAGACCGGCCTCGGCGAAGTCAGCCACGCTGGCCGCCACGCCACCGGCGTACACGCTGACGTCACGCGTTAGAGAGGAACCCCATGACGGGATCCCAACCCCACGCGGTAGAGACCGTGATCGACAACGGTACGCACGGTAAGCGCACCATCCGTTTCGAGACCGGGCACCTAGCCCGGCAGGCCGCAGGCTCAGCCGTGGCCTATCTCGACGAGGAGACCATGCTGCTGTCGGCGACGACCGCCGGCAAGCACCCCAAGGACCACCTCGACTTCTTCCCGCTGACGATCGACGTCGAGGAGCGGATGTACGCCGCCGGGCGCATCCCCGGCTCGTTCTTCCGCCGGGAGGGCCGCCCCTCCGAGGACGCCATCCTCACCTGCCGGCTGATCGACCGGCCGCTGCGCCCGACGTTCGTCCCGGGAGTGCGCAACGAGGTGCAGGTCGTCATCACGGTGATGGCGCTGCACCCCGACGTGCAGTACGACGTCCTCGCGATCAACGCCGCGTCGCTGTCGACGCAGCTGTCCGGGCTGCCATTCAACGGCCCGGTCGGCGGCGTGCGTGTCGCGCTGATCGACGGTGACTGGGTCGCGTTCCCCACCCACACCCAGCTCGCGGACGCCGTCTTCGACATGGTCGTGGCCGGCCGGGTCGTCGAGAGCGGAGACGTCGCGATCATGATGGTCGAGGCCGAGTCCACCGATGCCACCTGGGAGAAGGTGCAAGGCGGCACCCAGGCCCCAACCGAGGAGATCGTCGCCGCTGGCCTGGAGGCGTCCAAGACGTTCATCAAGCAGTTGTGCGAGGCACAGTCGCAGTTGGCCGGCGCTGCCGCCAAGCCGGTGACCGAGTTCCCGCGCTTCCTCGACTACCAAGACGACGCGTACACCGCCGTCGAGTCCGCCGCCTCCGACGACCTCGCCGCGACGCTGACCATCGCCGGGAAGGTCGAGCGTGAGGAGCGCCTCGACGAGGTCAAGGCCAACACCTTGCAGAAGCTCGCCGGCGACTTCGAGGATCGCGAGAAGGAGGTCGGGGCGGCATTCCGGGCGCTGACCAAGAGGCTCGTTCGCCAGCGGGTGCTGCGCGACCAGGTCCGCATCGACGGACGGGGTCTCGCCGACATCCGCACTCTCAACGCCGAGGTCGGCGTCGTGCCGCGCGTGCACGGCTCCGCTCTGTTCGAACGCGGCGAGACCCAGATCCTTGGCGTCACCACATTGAACATGTTGTCGCTGGAGCAGAAGCTCGACACGCTCTCCCCGGAGACGAGCCGCCGCTACATGCACAACTACAACTTCCCGCCCTTCTCCACGGGAGAGACCGGTCGGGTCGGGTCCCCGAAGCGCCGAGAGGTCGGCCACGGGGCGCTCGCCGGCCGAGCGTTGATGCCGGTGCTGCCCGCGCGTGAGGAGTTCCCGTACGCGATCCGCCAGGTCTCGGAGGCGCTCGGCTCCAACGGGTCGACCTCGATGGGATCGGTGTGCGCCTCGACGATGGCGCTGCTCAACGCCGGGGTACCACTGCGCGCCCCGGTCGCCGGGATCGCGATGGGACTCATCACCGGCGAGGTCGACGGCGAGGAGAAGTTCGTCACGCTGACTGACATCCTGGGCGCCGAGGACGCCTTCGGCGACATGGACTTCAAGGTTGCCGGGACACGTGACTTCGTCACCGCGCTTCAGCTCGACACCAAGCTCGACGGCATCCCCGCATCGGTGCTCACCTCGGCGCTGGGGCAGGCGCGCGACGCGCGCATGACGATCCTGGACGTGATGGCCGAGGCCATCGATGCCCCCGACGAGATGGCGCCGACCGCTCCGCGCATCCTCACGATGAGGGTGCCCATCGACAAGATCGGCGAGGTGATCGGGCCGAAGGGCAAGGTCATCAACCAAATCCAAGACGACACCGGGGCGCAGATCAGCATCGAGGACGACGGCACGATCTACGTCGGGGCCGACAACGGCGCCGCCGCAGAGGCGGCGCGGGCGACGATAAACGCGATCGCCAACCCGCAGATGCCCGAGGTCGGCGAGCGCTACCTCGGCACGGTCGTCAAGGCGACCTCGTTCGGCGCGTTCGTCTCGTTGCTTCCCGGCAAGGACGGCCTGCTGCACATCTCCAAGCTGCGGGCGCTGGCCGGCGGCAAGCGGGTCGAGAACGTCGAGGACGTCGTCTCGGTCGGGCAGAAACTCCAGGTCGAGATCGGTGAGATCGACGACCGCGGCAAGCTGTCGCTGGTGCCTGTCATCGAGGACGACGATGCGGTCACCGAGGACGACGACGCGGTCACCGAGGGCTGATCGCCGCGTGCCGAACCTGCCGGCGGTCGACCAGCCACTCGGGTCGACCCGGACGCTGCTGAGGGAGCGCGGTGATGGCGATGTCGTGGGTTCCACCGTTCGCCGAACCGTGCTCCCGGGCGGTCTGCGCGTCGTCACCGAGGCGATGCCCGGCGCACGCTCGGCGACACTGGGCCTGTGGACGGGGGTCGGCTCTCGGGACGAGACGCCGTCTCTCGCGGGTGCCACCCACTTCTTGGAGCACCTGTTGTTCAAGGGCACCGAGCGACGTACCGCCTGGGACATCTCAGCCGAGCTCGACGCCGTGGGCGGTGAGCTTAACGCCTTCACTGGCAAGGAGTTCACCTGCTACCACGCGCGTGTGCTCGACGGCGACGTCCCCTTGGCGGTCGACGTCATCTGCGACATGGTCACCTCGTCGTTGATCGAGTCCCGCGAGGTCGACAACGAGCGCAACGTGATCCTCGAAGAGATCGCCATGCACGACGACGACCCCGACGACGTCGTGCACGACGCGTTCGTCTCGGCGTTGTTCGGCGACGGGCCGCTGGGGCGGTCGATCACCGGGACGGTCGAGTCGGTCAACGCGCTGACCAGGCGGCAGGTCGCCGGCTACTACCAGCGCCGGTACACCGCCGACAACCTGGTGTTCGCCGCCGCCGGCAACGTCGACCACACCGGTCTCGTCCGTCTCGTGCGCCGGGCGTTCGAGGCCGCGGACGGGCTGGGCGAGCCGGAGCGTCGTCCGGTCCGGACGCGTTCGGCGGCACGCCCCGCTCCGACTCTCGCCGCGACCCGCCTGATCGAGCGCCAGACCGAGCTGGCCAGCTTCGTGCTGGGCGTGCCGTCGCAGGCCCGGAACGACCCGCGCCGCTTCGCGCTAGGCGTGCTGAACTCCGCCATCGGGGGCGGCACTTCGAGCCGGCTCTTCCAAGAGATCCGGGAGCACCGCGGCCTGGCGTACTCGATTTACTCGTTCGCCACCCAGTACGTCGACGGCGGCTACCTCGCGGTGTCAGGCGGGTGCATGCCCGACAAGCTCGTCGACGTACTCGACATCTGCCGAGACGAGCTCGCCAAGGTCGCGGCCGGCGGTATCACGGTCGAGGAGCTGCGGCGGGGAAAGGGCCAACTCCGTGGCTCGCTGGTGATGGGGATGGAGGACTCCAGTGCCCGGATGACCAGGATCGGCAAAGCCGAGCTCGTCCCGGGCGACCTGCTGAGCATCGACGAGTCGCTGACGTGCATCGATGCGGTGACCTTGGACGACGTACACCACGTCGCTCAGGAGACCCTCACCGCCGAGCCGACGCTCGCGGTGCTCGGGCCGGAGTCCGCGTTGCAGCCGCTTCGCTGAGATTCCGTGTCCGCTGCGCCCCTCGGATCGTGGTGGCGTTTACTGGAGGACACACGTGTGGACTTTGGGAGTGTGATGGGCCGAAGGGGCAACGCCGACTATGTCGCCTTCGTCCGGGCGAGGTACCCCGCTCTCTACCGAACCGGGTACGTGCTGACGGGGGAGCAGGAGCTGGCCGAGCAACTGCTGCAGCGAGGCCTGCACAAGGCCGGCACTAACTGGTCCCGGCTCAGCTGGACCGACACCCCGGAGGGATATGTTCGCAAGGAGATCGCTCACCAGTGGGTGTCCTGGCGGCGACGGAGACCGGCCGCCGCGGCGACCAGGGCGGGGACCGTGGACACGGAGACCGGGTCCGAATGCAAGCTGGTCTGGCAAGGGTTGGCGCGGCTGTCGCGGCAGCGGCGGGCCGTGGTGGTGCTGAGCTGCTTCGAGGAACTCACCGACTTCGAGATCGCGCACGTGCTCGACGTGCCCCAGACGACGGTGTTGAGCGAGATGCGAGCCGCCGTTCAAACGATGAGCTCGTCGCCCGTCCTGGCCGCCGTCCCCGGGTCGGCCAGGGAGTCAGGGCTCGGGGATCGCATCGGCCGCGCGCTGACCGAGGCGGCCGAGGCCATCACGCCACCCGAACCCGACCTCGACGAGCTGACTCGGCGCACCAAACGCGCACAATCGGGTGTCCGAGGAGTGTTCACCGGCGCCGCCACGGCGTTGGTGATCGCCGGGGTCGTCTTTGTCGCCCAACTGATGCAGGCGGGGGACGGGTCCGGCCCAATCCCGCCCGACCCCGACCCGGTGCTCGAGGTCGAGGCCGACGACACCTCGATCTGGAGCGACTCGGAGCGGTTGCACCTTCAGGGCGAGGTCGTTGTTCCGCAGGGCGAGATCGCCTCCGGGCTGGCGGTGGTGGAAGGCGGCGTCGTCTACGGGGACCGGTCGGGCAACGTGTGGCTGCACCGGAAGTCGGGAAGTTCAACCAGGGTGGGCAGCAACCTGGTCAGCCAGCCAGCCGGCGACGCCACCGGGAGCGCAGCCGCCTGGTTCGAGAACTCGGGGGGCACCTTCGCGCTGGTGGTCTTCGACACGGCCGAGAACGAGCAGCTCGCCTGGGTGGACCTTGGCCCGGACGTCACCTTCCACCTCTCAGCCGACGACATCGCGTCGACGTCGCCGGTGCTGTCGGTCGAGTCCGACGTGCACACCGTCCACTACGAGGCCAACGGCCGGGTCTGGTCCTATCGGTGGACCGTGGACGACGCGCCACGCGACATCGGCCGTACCGCGGACAACCTGCTCGACGTACGCGGAGCAGTGTGGGCAGTGGCGCTCGGGAGGCAGAAGGTGCAGTTCTTGACCGCAGCGGGCGCGTTGGTGCTCTCGGTCGCGGGGCCGCTCGACCAGCGCGGCGCCCTCAGCCCTGATGGCCGCTACTTCTACGGCACGGGGCCGCAGGGCCATGTGTTCGTGGAGACCCGCAGTGGAGACGTGTTCTTCTTTCAGCCGAGTGACCGTGACCGGCAGGTGATCTACGCTGCCGGCTGGTCTGGGGCGGACACGCTCACGGTCGCGACGTACAGGTACGTGTCAGACAAGCCCCTCCGTGGCGATGTCAGCCCCGGCACCGCCTGGATGTGCCTCGCCCCGTTGGGGGAGTGCACGGATCAGGGCTCGGTGGACGACTTCTCCGACTTGTCCGTCCCTCCCTGGCAGTGACCCGCAGGCTCCGGTCCCTACTCGTCGAGTCCCGGAGCAGACGGGTCACCACCCACTAGAGTCGTCTCCGTGATCAGGGTCGGAGTGATCGGCGCGGCCGGCAACATGGGCACGCTCGCCTGCGAGACCGTCGAGCAGTCGGCCGACCTGGAGTTGGTCGCCCAGATCACCGAGGGCGACTCGATCGAGGAGCTCGAGGCGGCGGACGTCGCCGTCGACTTCACGCAGCCAGGCGTCGTGATGGAGCACATCGCCTGGTGCATCGAACACGGCATCGATGTCGTCGTCGGCACCTCCGGCTTCACCCGGGAGCGGCTCGACTCGATCGAGCAGCAGCTCAATGCCACCCCCGAGGTCGGTGTACTCGTGGTACCGAACTTCTCCATCGGGGCCGCCTTGATGATGCGCTTTGCCGCGGAGGCTGCCAGTTTCTTCGAGTCGGCGGAGATCGTGGAGCTGCATCATCCGTCTAAGGTCGACGCCCCTTCCGGCACGTCGATCCGCACCGCCCAGCTGATATCAGCCGCCCGGGCTGCGGCCGGCGCAGGACCCGTCCCGGACGCCACTGCCGACGACACGTTGGGAGCGAGAGGCGGCAGGGTCGAGGGCATCCCCGTGCACAGCATTCGTGTTCGCGGTCTCGTCGCCCACCAGGAGGTCCTCCTCGGCAACCCAGGTGAGACCCTGACCCTCCGTCACGACATGCCCGACCGGGTCGCGGCGATGCCCGGCCTGGTGGCCTCGACCCGCTTCGTCGTCGACCACCCCGGTCTCACCGTCGGGCTCGAGCACGTTCTCGGTCTCGAGTAGAGGAGCAGCAGTGGGCGTCAGCCCCAACTTCAGCATCGTCACCCTCGGAGTGAGGGACCTCGTACGGTCGATCGCGTTCTACCGCGCTCTCGGCTGGGAGGAGCGCGGCGACGAGGGCGAGGGCATCTGCTGGTTCAAGACCAGCGGCACCTGGGTCGGTCTGTTCGGGTACGACGCCCTGGCCGCCGACATCGGCCTCGTCCGCGAGGGCGACCGGGCCGACCCGGCCACCCCGCCGACGTACCGAGGCATCACGCTGGCGATCAACATGAACACCGAGGCGGAGGTGGACGCCGCGCTCGCCCACGCGGAGTCGGTCGGCGCTACGATCATCAAGCCGGCCACGCGGATGGAGTGGGGCGGCTACTCGTGCTACTTCGGGGACCCCGACGGCCACGTCTGGGAGATCGCCCACGCTCCCGGCTTCGCCGTCGACGAGCACGGTCGCATCGAGATCAGCTAGCCACCGCCACACTCGGCGTGGAAGGGTCGTCGTATGTCGCTGCCAGACCTGACCTACCCAGTCCCCAAGTACGTCGCCGACACCGGCGAGGTCTCGGCCAAGTATCGGCGTGGGAGCCACCAACCCGAGCTGCCGATGACGTCGGCGAGCGCGCACTACCTGGCGACAGGGGCGTCCACCGGTGGCGAGTTCGGGCTCTACCGTTGGGACTTCGGACCCGACGTCAGTGGCCCGGACGCGCATTTCCACAAGGCGATCTCGGAGTCGTTCTTCATCCTGTTCGGGACCGTTCGACTGTACGACGGGGAGAAGTGGATCGACGCGAGGTCGGGGGACTTCCTCTACGTGCCACCAGGTGGCGTCCACGGCTTCCGCAACGAGTCCGGCGAGCCCGCGTCGATGCTCCTGCTGTTCACTCCCGGCGCTCCGCGCGAGCACTACTTCGAGACGCTGGCGGCAGGAGCCCAGCAGGCCATGACCGACGAGGAGAAGGCCGCATTCTTCCTGCTGCACGACACGTACTGGCTCTAGCGTTCTGAGTCACGGGCGAGAAGTCTCCACAGCCTTGGCCCCCAACCGCCTCGTCGGCGGTGCCTGCCCCGTACATGGTCCAGTGAGCGGCCCGACACACCGCCCGCACCGAAAATCGGTTGGGAACCGGGCACATCGGCTCCTACTATCCGCTGATGATCTTTCAGCACCCGCTGGCGTACCTGCTCGGCCTCGAGGGCATCGCCCTGCTTCGCGCATTTGCCGGAGATTATGACCGCGATTTCACCGAGTCCCGACTGGCCGAAGTCCGGGAC
>JACCUS010000134.1 GCA_013811715.1 Nocardioidaceae bacterium | reverse complement strand
GGCCCGGCTGATCCAGTTGCCCTCGGGCTGCATGCCGATGATCTCCGAGTGCGCGTGCTGGGCGATCTGGCGGATCAGTGTCTTGCGGTAGGCCTCCGGCATCGCGTCGCGCGGCTCGATCCGGCCGCCGCCGTCGATGATCGCCTGGAGGCTCGCCGCGACGTCGGGCGCGGCGAGGTCGCTGGCGTCGACCCGCGCGACAGGCTCGTCGCGTGGCTGGTCGTCTCCGTACATGCGTCCAGAGTAGCGCAGACTGTGACAGCCGTGCCACATCTCTGTGCCTGTAGTGTAACAACGGCCCGGATTCTCGCGCGAGATCGCAATCCCTGCCCGCCGAGGTTGCATGCCCCGTCTGCCCAGGTTGCCCTGCGCCGGTTGGTCAGGAGTCTGCCCATTCGGTGACCAGTAGGCCAGACTACTCATCGGCGCGCCGGGGGCGATCCCGTCGAGGCAGTCATCGGGGCTGCCTTCGCGGGCGTAGACGAGCTCGATCCGCTGACCGCCGCATCGTCGGCGGAACCAGGACGAGAAACGTCACGGATCGGCACATGTTTAGCCCGGCCGGTCTGCGGGCACGAGAAGTCGTCCGAAGTCTTCTCCCACCCCGAGAGGTCAGCGATGAAGGCAGTCACCTGGCAAGGCAGGCGCGATGTCCGGGTCGAGGAGGTCCCCGACCCCAAGATCGAGAAGCCCAACGACGCGATCGTCCGTGTCACCAGCACCAACATCTGTGGCTCCGACCTTCACCTGTACGAGACGCTCGGCGCCTTCATGACCCCCGGCGATGTGATCGGCCACGAGCCGATCGGCATCGTGGAAGAGGTCGGCCCTGAGATCACCGACCTGCGACCCGGCGACCGGGTGGTGATGCCGTTCCAGATCTGCTGCGGGCACTGCTTCATGTGCGACATCCAGCTCTACACCCAGTGCGAGACGACGCAGGTCCGCGACCAGGGCAACGGCGCAGCACTGTTCGGGTACTCCAAGCTGTACGGCGCGGTGCCGGGCGCCCAGGCCGAGTTCCTGCGGGTCCCGGAGGCCCAGTTCAGCCACATCAAGGTGCCCGAGGGGCCGCCGGACGAGCGCTTCGTCTACCTGTCCGACGTGCTGCCGACAGCCTGGCAGGCTGTGGTGTACGCAGACGTTCCCCAGGGCGGCACGCTCGCCGTGCTCGGGCTCGGGCCGATCGGCGACATGGCTTGCCGCGTCGCCCGGCAGATGGGCGTAGACCGGGTCATCGGGGTCGACCTGGTGCCTGAGCGGCTGGCCCGAGCGCGTGCACGCGGTGTCGAGACACTCGATTGGCGCGAGCACGGCAAGGACCTCGGCGACACGGTCCGTGAGTTGACCGGCGGCCGCGGCCCGGACTCGGTGGTAGACGCGGTCGGCATGGAGGCCCACGGCTCCCCGGTCGCCAAGGTGGCGCACCAGGTGACCTCGCTGATGCCCAGCGCACTCGCCGCGCCGATGATGAAGGCCGCAGGCGTCGACCGGTTGGCCGCGCTCTACGCCGCGATCGACATGGTGCGCCGCGGTGGCACGGTCTCGTTGAGCGGCGTGTACGGCGGCAACGCCGACCCGATGCCGATGATGCGGATGTTCGACAAGCAGATCCAGCTGCGGATGGGACAGGCCAACGTGAAGAGGTGGGTCGACGACATCATGCCGCTGCTGATCGACGACGACCCGCTCGGCGTTGACAGCTTCGCCACCCACCGCCTACCGCTAGCCGAGGCTCCGAAGGCCTACGACCTGTTCCAGAAGAAGACCGACGGCGCCGTGAAGATGGTGCTGCAGCCGTAGTCCGCCGACTCGGCTCAGCCCGTGTTGAGCAGGATCACCTCCACCACCTCGGCCGGCTCGTCCCAGTGGGGGAAGTGACCGCTGCGCTTGAACCAGTGCAGCTCGGCTTCGGGGAACTTTGCCTGCGCCTGCTTGGCCTGGCTCGGGAAGCACACCCGATCCTGCCGGCCCCAGCCGATCACGATCCGATGCCGGGCCGAGCCGACCGGCATCCCCTCCTGGAGGGGGCCATGTACGAGGCTGTCCAGTGCCGCGTCGAAGGAGGGTGAGGCGGTAAAGCCGCGCAGCTCGCGCAGCGCCACGCCGCCGGGCAGTGCCCATGGCCGGGCCGAGAACTGGACGAGTAAGGCGGTTCGGCCCACCGGGTTCCCGGTCAGGGCCGGCAGCACCGGCTGCAGCGCCCGCACCAGCGCGATCGACGCACGCAGCGAGATCGAGAAAAACCTCAGCTGACCGGGCGTCCAGAAGCCGCCCGGGTCCAGCGCCACGACCGCGCCGCCGACGCCCCGCCTGGCCAGCTCCAGAACCAGCCGTGCCCCCATCGAGCTGCCGACCAGGTCGATCTCGCCCAGGTCGTTGTCGGCGATGAAGGTGGTGAGCTCGTCGGCAAGGGTCGCGATGGACACCTCACCGGTCGGCGGCGGTGTCTCTCCGAAGCCCGGCAGGTCGACGGCGATGAGCTCGCGCTCCTTGGCCAGCGCCATGGTGACGGTCTCCCATGATCGCGAGCTCGACCCGAGCCCGTGCACGAGCAGCAACGGCGGCCCTGAACCCTGCCGAACAGAATGCATGAGCTGTCAGTACCCAAGATCGGCTGACTCAGCACGGCCCAGCTCGGGCCGGCCGTCAGGATGCACCGGGCAGAGTCCCGGCAGTCAGAGCGGTCGCGTGTCGACGCCACACTCGCCACTCATCATGCCGCAGTCGCCAGAAGTCGGCCATCCCCACATTGTCGCCGGCGTCGCCTGAGTTGGGCTACTGCCTGACCTGCTTGGCGCGTCCGGGGTCGACCGATGTTGTCCACAGCCGTCTCTTGGCCAGTTCGGCAAGCCGGTCGCCGATCACGTCGGCAGGCTCTGGTCGTCCGAACAGATAACCTTGGGCCTGATCGCAGCCGTGCAGTCGTAGGAAAGGCAGCTGCTCGGCTCGTTCGACGCCTTCAGCGATGGTCTGGAGCCCCAGGCTATGCGCCATGATAATGGTCGCCGCGACCAGTGGAGCGGCCGCTCCGCCGCGAAGTTCGTCGATGAAGGACTTGTCGATCTTCACTTTGTCGACGGGCATCGAATGCAGGCGGCTCAACGAGGAGTAGCCAGTCCCGAAGTCGTCAATGGCGATCCGGACGCCAGTGGAATGGAGCTGCCCAAGGGTGGTCCTGGCTGAGCCGCGGTGCATGACGATGCTCTCCGTGATCTCCAGCATCAACTGATCCGGGTCCAGGTCGGCGTCGGCCAGCGCACCTGCCACGACCTGGGTGGTGCTCGGGTCCAGGAGCTGGCGGACCGACAGATTCACCGACATGGTGAGCCGTCCGGTGTCGGGATGGCTCTGCTGCCAGCGCCGGATCTGTCGGCATGCCTTCCGCAGGACCCATTCGCCGAGTGACACGATGATGCCGGTACTTTCGGCTAGGGGAATGAAAGTGGCTGGGGCGATGAGGCCGCGCCTTGGATGGTTCCATCGGGCCAAAGCCTCGAAGCCGTCGAGCCTTCCGGTGATGAGGGAATAGATCGGTTGGTAGTGCACGGCGAGCTCACCTCGGTCGACTGCGTCGCGGAGGTCGTTCTCGAGCGAGATCTGCTGGGTGGCAGCATCGTGCATGGTGCTCGTGAAGATTCGCACCTTGCCTTCGTCCTGGGCCATCGCGGCTTGTCGAGCAAGATCCCCCCTACGCAGCAGCTGCTCGACGTCGTCTGAGGCACCGCAGGAAACGACGCCGATAGAGGCTTGGATTGTGGTCGGCTGACCAGCGATGTCGATGGGCTCACTCACGACGTCGAGGACTTGCGCCGCGATGGCGAGCGCGTCCTCCGGCAGGGTTTCCTCAAGCAAGACGGCGAACTCGGCGCCGTCAACACGGGCGATAGTGTCCGCGGGGCGAAGGCAGCCGTGGAGTCGGGCAGCGACGTTTCCGAGCACCTCATCAACGACGCGGTAGCCATGGATGTCGCCTATTCTGTCGAACTCGTCCAGGCTCAGCATGAACAGTGACATCGGTGCGGGGTTACGAATCTGGCGCGCCTGCGCATGCTGGAGGCGGTCTGACAGCAATACCCTATTCGCGAGGTCGGTCACTGGGTCGTGCAGAGCCTGGTAGGCGAGCGCTGCCTCGGCCCCTTTGCGGTCGGTGATGTCGTGCAGTGCGACCAGTGCTCCGATTCGCACTCCGTCCCCGTCGTAAATCGCGTGACCGTTCACGTTGACGGTACGTGCCTTCCCAGACCTAGCCCTGATCACGAGCTCGCAATCTCGCACCACGTCACCCTGCAGCGCCTGGTACAGAGGAAGCTCCGTCATCGGCAGCAGAGAGACACCGTCGGGCCTGTATAGGCCGAAGTGCTCACTCCACGCCTCAGGCCCGGCAACGGTCTCGTGGTCGGGCAGCATCTGGCGCGCGACCCGGTTGAGCATCATCAAGGTGCCCGTGTCGTCGCACGAGACGATGCCCGAGTCGAGGTTCTCCAGGACCGCCGCGGTGAACGTCTGCTGCTCAACCAAGGCCCTCCGCATGTGAAGCTGCTCGGTGATGTCCTGGGCCTGAGCGACGGCGAACCGTGGCGAACCGTCAGCGCCGTTGATGACCGACACACTCACGACGGCAGGCACGTCGTGGCCGTCTGCATGTCGATAACGCTTGAAGACCTGCCGTGAGTCGATCGCTCCGGACGCCAACAGCGTCAGCAGGTCCCTGCTGTCCCCTACGTCCTGTGCCTGGGTGATGTCGTCCACGCTGAGATCGAGCAGTTCGTCTTCTGTCCGACCTAACATGTCGCAGAACACGCGATTCACCTCACGCAGTCTCCCGTTGACCTCAGCCAACACCATGCCGATCGGGGCATGCGCGAACGCGAGCCGGGCGCGGTCTTGGGCGATCTGCAACTCGGCTTCGCGCGCCTCCTCCATCGCCTGCTGTCCACGCAGTCTGGCGCTGGCCTCTCGCAGGACGGCGGCGTGCAGCGTCTGCTCCGGTGAGCGGATGATCGACGCGACCACTTCAACAGTGACGACATCGCCGTCCTTACGTCGCAGCTCGAGCTCACCGCGCCAATGTCCCACTGCCAGGAAGGCCGCGTACTCCTGCTCGGTCCACGCCAGGCCGGTCAGGAAAACATCGGCGACCGTCATCCTCAGCAGTTCGTCTCGGGAGTAACCGAGCAGCGCGCTGGCAGCTGCATTGGCTTCGACATACCGGGCGTCGTCATCTGCGATGAGAACCGCGTCGGGAGTCTGTTGGAACAGATGCCAATACATTTCGGCGTCGCAGAGCAGACCCTCACCCTCTGGAGCCGCGGGAGGGTGGGTTCGGTGGTGCTCGGAAGATGCACTCATCTCGGCAGTCCCCAAACTGGCCACCGGCACGAGCACCGCCCAGTAAGCCTGGACCCATGTGCACGGCTGGCGACCCCACTAGAAGTGAAAGGGCCCTGTTGGAGGTGAAGGCCTGTCTCAGAAAACATTTCGCGACGGCCAAACGCTCGGCATCGACGACTCGCCGCACTCCGACGATACATGTCCGAAGGCTCGATTACCCAGAAACCTTGTGTTCTTGTACCCAATGACTGTGCCGCCAAACAAAACGGGTCGCGGCGCCCTGGAGCCAGCCGGCCATCGAGGATCACGCCCACCGACTTCCGCTGGGTCACTCCGCGCCAGCCGTCACGACGCAGTTTCGTCCGCGTCGTTTCGCGGTGTAGAGCGCCGTATCGGCCTCCTTGATCACCTCGGCCTGAGTGGCCCCGTGCTCAGGGTAGAGCGCGAGCCCGGCAGATACGGTGACCGTCGGTAGATGGGCGCCCAGATGCTCGACTCTTGCCCGGGCGACGTTCTCGCGGAGTAGTTCGGCCCTGACCATCAGGGTGTCTCGGTCGATATCGGCCACGAGAATGAGGAACTCCTCGCCACCGTAGCGGCACGGCACGTCGCCTCCTCGCGCCGAATCACGGATTACTGCGGCAACTGCGCCGAGTACCGCATCACCAGCGTCGTGCCCATAGTCATCGTTGTACTGCTTGAAGTGATCTATATCCACCATGATGATGCCGAGCGAGGTTCCGGCGTTATCGGCGCGACTGATCTCGCGCTCGACCCACTCCTCGACGAAGCGGCGATTGAAAAGGCCGGTCATCTGATCCCGAAGCGCCAGCTGGCGCAGCGCCGCACGCATCTGAATGTTGGCAAGAGCTAGCGAGGTCTGTTCCGCGACGGCCACGCCGAGCTGCTGTTTTGCCTCGGTCAGCATACGGCCCTGTTGGCCCGGTTGGAGATTGTGACCCATCAGGTGGAGCATTCCCAGCGTTTCACCGTGCGCGGCCATCGGGATGCAGATCGAGTCCCCGAGACGTTGTTGGGTGTGGGGACAAGAGAGTCGCAAAGCTTCGCCCATCACCAGGTGTGCCTGTCCCCGACGAAGCCCCCAACACTTCTCGCGGGGGAAGACCTGTCCAGACGGCAGATGACCCCAGGCCACCTTCACCTCCAGCAGATTTCGCGAGGCGTTGAACAGGTACAGCGCGCCCGACAGGCCAGGAAACATCAAGGTCACGACCTGCTCGATCACCTCGTACGCCTCACCCGGATCCCCACATGCCTGAAGCAAGTTGCCTAGTTCGGCGAGTCGCATGATGTCGTGGTTGAGCTGTTCTAACTCGATGGTGCGATCCCGCACCCGGTCCTCCAACTCAGATCGGCGGGCCTCGAGCTCTTCAGCCAGCATGTTGACTCCGACGATCAAGGCGTCGACCTCATCATCAGCACCTGACGGGACCCCGCGACCGCTCAACTCACCGCGGGCCAACTGTGTCAGCAGCGAGACGACCTCGGCGATGCGGTCCCGCTCAACGGCCCCGGTCACCGCCCCTGGCCTCGCAGCCAGCCGAGGGCCGCTGACTCGTCCGTGAACATACGGGTCTGGGTGGTGTCAGGATCCGTGTCGATGAAGAAGTTCGCTAGCACCTGTGTCACCGGCGAGCCCACCAGCAGTGCCATCGCGGAGACCCCGCCCTTGCTCGTCTTGTAACGCTCTCGCGCCCCGCGCTCCAGCTTCTTCATGTTTCGCATGTCCACGAGCAGGGGTACGGCGCCTCGGCCGAGGGCTTCGATGGCTTCCGTGCTGGCGCGGGCCTCCTTCTCGCCGCACACAACACCAGGTGCCCACACGCAGCGGATGACTTCGGCCGCCTCGTCCCAGTAGACGCGGTAGAGCGCCTGCGCGTCATCGGGGGCTGCCTCCATGCGGTCAGTATCGCAACGATCGGGGACACGTGCTTGCACTTCGATGCGGACCAAAGTCGCAACCTCGGTGTACTTACCGCCCTGTCACGATCTGGGACCCAGCCGAATCGCAACATATCGGGTGACATCGTGAGAATAGCAGACGTTCCGCCGCCGGTGGCAACCTGTTGCGCACCCCGGCTTCGAGGGGCATCAACGGGCGACCCCGGAGCGCGGACCATCTGAGCGTCATACGGCCGACGGGTTGGGCCGCGCCCTTCGCTCGGCCCAACCTGCTCGGCTTCCCTTTTCAGTCGAGGGGCAGGGAGGTGCCGAAGATATCCTGGTCGAGCCCTCCGTTGTTGCCGCAGTTGTTGCCCGAGTACGGCGCATCCGAGCGCGCAAGTGGGACGTCCTCGTTGACGTCGTCTGAGGATCGGCCGAGGT